>JAAFAL010000034.1 GCA_018222345.1 bacterium | reverse complement strand
CAGCAATACACCGTGTTACTGGGTTATGCGCCTGGCGTATCGGTGAGCTACCAGGGTCAAGACGTTGCGGTCGCTCCGCACACGCGCGGAAACAACACCGCGCGTTTCACTGTCGAATAGACGGCGCGCAGGAGTTGATCTGATGGCGATGCAAAGCAAGCATCGAATTACTAGGCGTCAGTCCCGCCAGATCATGGTGGGCAATGTGCCTGTGGGCGGCGGCGCGCCGATCTCGGTGCAGACGATGACCAATACCGACACCGAGAACGTCGATGCCACGGTGGCGCAGATCGCTGCTGCCGCCAAGGCCGGTGCCGACATCGTTCGCGTGTCCGTGCCAACAATGGCAGCGGCCAGGGCTTTTGGCGAGATCAAGCGCCAGGCCGAGGTGCCGTTGGTTGCCGATATTCATTTCAACTGGAAAGTCGCGCTGGAGTCAGCCGCGCAAGGCGCCGATTGCTTGCGCATCAACCCCGGCAATATTGGCGGCGAGCACCGTGTGCGCGAAGTCGTCGCCTGTGCCCGCGACCATGGCGTGCCCATTCGTATCGGCGTCAATGCCGGGTCGCTGGAAAAAGAGCTGCAAGAGAAATATGGCGAGCCGAACTCCGATGCGCTGGTTGAGTCGGCCATGCGCCACATCGACATTCTCGACCGCCACGATTTCCCCGATTTCAAGGTTAGCCTGAAAGCGTCCGAAATCTTCATGACGGTCGAGGCCTACCGCAAGCTGGCGACCAAGATCGATCAGCCGCTGCACCTGGGCATCACCGAGGCCGGCGGCCTGCGTAGTGGCGCGGTCAAGTCGTCCATCGGCCTGGGGTTGTTGCTAGCCGACGGCATTGGCGACACCTTGCGCGTGTCGCTGGCCGCCGACCCGGTCGAAGAGGTCAAGGTGGGTTGGGACATGCTCAAGAGCCTGCACCTGCGCACCCGCGGCATCAATCTGGTGGCCTGCCCGAGTTGCTCGCGGCAAAACTTCGACGTGATCAAGACGGTCAACGCGCTGGAATCGCGCCTGGAAGACATCAACGAGCCGCTGGACCTGGCGGTGATTGGCTGTGTGGTCAATGGCCCGGGCGAGGCACGCGAGGCGCAGATCGGTGTCACTGGCGGCAAGCCAAACACCATCTTTGTCGATGGCAGCATCGCCCACAAGACCGACAATGAGGCGCTGGTCGATACCTTGGAGCGCCTGGTGCGCGACAAGTTGGCGCAGGCCAAGCAAGACGAAGCAGCCTGACGTGCAAGCCCTCCAAGCTATCCGCGGGATGAACGACATCCTGGGCGCCGACGCTGCGCGTTGGCGCACGGTGCTGGGTTGCACGCGCGAGGTCATCGAGTCGTACGGCTATGGTGAGATCTGGCTGCCGCTGCTTGAAAAAACCGAGCTGTTTCATCGCTCCATCGGCGCTGTCACCGACATCGTCGAGAAGGAGATGTACACCTTTGACGACCGTAATGGCGACTCGCTCACTTTGCGGCCGGAGGGCACGGCAGGCGTTGTCCGCGCGTTCATCCAAAATGGCTTGCACCGTGCCGGGCCGCAGCGCTTGTGGATGTCGGGGCCGATGTTTCGCCATGAGCGCCCGCAGGCCGGGCGCTACCGGCAGTTTCATCAGTTCTCGGTGGAGGCCATGGGCATGGAAGGCCCTGACATCGATGCCGAACTGATCGCCATGGGTGCGGCACTTTGGAAGCGCCTGGGTATTGATGATGCCTTGACGCTGGAACTGAATTCGCTGGGCACGCCAGAATCGCGCGCCACGTATCGCGCTGCGCTCACCGACTACCTGCGCGGCTTTGAGGACGCGTTGGACGACGATAGCCGCCGCCGCCTGGGCAGCAACCCCATGCGTGTGCTCGACAGCAAGAATCCGGCCTTGGCTGACATCATCAACGGCGCGCCGCAATTGCCCGACTACCTCGACGACGCCTCAAAGCAACATTTCGATGGCGTGCGCGAGCGGCTGGATGCGCTGGGCATTGCCTACACACTCAACCCGCGGCTGGTGCGCGGGCTGGACTATTATTCGCGCACTGTTTTCGAGTGGGTCACCGACCGCTTGGGTGCGCAAAATGCTGTGTGTTCCGGCGGGCGCTACGATGGCTTGGTCGAACAACTGGGCGGCCAGGCCACGCCAGCGGTGGGTTTTGGCTTGGGCATCGAGCGCATGGTCGCGCTGGTCGAACAGGCCGAGGCCAGTGACGGCTTTGCGCCGCAGGTTTACCTGGCTGCCTTAGGCGAGGCTGCCGAGGCGCAAGCGCCGCTGCTGGCCGAACAATTGCGCGACCACGGCCGCGGCCTGCGGGTGCAACTCAATGCCGGTGGCGGCAGCTTCAAGGCGCAACTCAAGCGCGCCGACCGCTGCGGCGCCGCATTCGCGGTCATTCTGGGCGACAATGAGGTCCAAACCGGGCAAGCGACGGTAAAACCGCTGCGCAGCGACGCCGCGCAGGAAACCGTAGCCCAATCACAACTGTCAGACTTTATTCGCGAGCGCCTGCGCGGCGACTCGCCATAACCAACGCAAGAGACGAACTGTGGACGAACTGAGCGAAGAAGAACGCGTCAAGCAAATACGCGACTGGTGGAGCCAAAACTGGATGGCGCTGGTCGGCGGCCTGGTCATTGGCCTGGGCGGCGTGCTGGGCTGGCAAGGCTGGCAGGCGCACAAGCAAACCCAGGCGGTGGAAGCCTCGGTGCTGTACGACAAACTGCAGGAAGCGGTGTCCAGCAACGATTTGGACTCGGCCAACGCGCACCAGGAAACCTTGGTCGCGCAGTACAAAGGCACGCCCTATGCCGGCCTTGGCGCCTTGTCGGTCGCCGGTGCACAGGCCCGCGCCGAAGACTACGCCGGCGCGGCCAGTAATCTTGAGTGGGCTACCAACTATGCCGATGACCCCGCGCTGCGGCCGGTTGCGCGCCTGCGCCTGGCACGTGCGCAGTGGGCGCAAGGCGAGGCTGATGCCGCTGTTGCTACGCTCAAAGCTGGCGATACGCCGGAAGCTCTGGCCGCTGCGTATCACACGCTAGAGGGCGATATCCGCCTGATGCAGGGCCAAACCGATGCCGCCAAAGCTGCTTACGAGGCGGCACTGGCTGCCGCTCCCGTGCAAGGTGGCGCGGCCATTCAGCGCAAGTTAGACAACCTGCAACTGGTACTCAGCGCCGCCAGCGCGGACGAGGCGCCCGAGCCTGCCGCCGATACTGACGGCGCGCCAGCGACAACCGAGGGCACGCAATGATGTCATCTCAACATGGCCGTGCTGGCCTGGCATTGCTGCTGAGCCTGGGCTTGGTGGCCTGCGCCAGCAGCACCGGCAACAAGCCAGCCAAACTCGAGCGCGTTGCCGCGCCCGAGGTCAAAAGCAAAACGCTGTGGTCGGCATCTGCTGGCGAGGGCGACAAGGGCCGCCTGTCCGGCCTCACCGCAACAATCGACGGCGACCGCCTCTACGCTGCCGACGTCGAAGGCCGGGTCATGGCTATTGATGCCGCCAACGGCGACAAGCTGTGGACGCAGAAAACCGCATACCGCTTTCTCGGTGGTCCCGGCGTTGGCGACGGCCTGCTGCTGCTGGGTACCTTGGATGGCGAAGTCGTCGCACTGAGCAGTTCTGATGGCGCCGAGCAGTGGGTGACGCAAGCCAGCTCGGAAGTGTTGACGTCGCCGGTGATGGCGCGCGGTGTCGTCATCGCTCGTGGCGGCGATGGCCGCATTTTTGGCTTGGATGCCGACAGCGGCAGCCAGCTCTGGGTTTACGAACGTGCCACGCCGGCGCTAACGCTGCGCGGCACCTCAGCGCCGGTGACTGTTGGGCGCAATGTTTATCTCGGCCTGGATACAGGTGAGGTCGTGTCGCTAGACATCCGCACCGGCGAGCCTGAGTGGCAACGCACCGTCCGTGAAGCCACGGGCCGCACCGAGCTGGAACGCATTGTCGATGTTGATGCCGAATTGCTGGTCGATGAAGGCCGCCTGTTTGCGGTGAGCTACGGCGGCGAACTGGCCGTGCTGACACTCGCAACCGGTCGCGAATTATGGCGCCGCAACGTCTCCAGCTACGCCGGCATGGCGCTGGAAGACGGCCGCCTGTATCTCAGTGATTCCGCAGGCCACGTGTTGGCGCTGGACGCCGACACCGGCGCACGGATTTGGGAGCAGGAGGCATTGAGCTACCGCCGCCTGACTGGCCCTGCCATGCACAAAGGCAACCTGGTTGTGGGTGACTACGACGGTTACCTGCACTGGCTGTCGCCCGCCGACGGCACCATTGTTGGCCGCAGCAAAGTGGCTGGCGCCGCGTTGCGCCAGGCACCGCAGCCGTATGGTGGTGCCCTGATCGTAATCAGCACCGAAGGCGACTTGCGCGCCATTGACACCAAGCCGACGGCGACGGCCAAAGCTGCCAAGCAAGCTGAGGCGGGGTAGCCCGCCATGTCCGCACCGGGTGGCCTGCCGGTGGTCGCCCTGGTCGGGCGGCCCAATGTTGGTAAATCGACGCTGTTCAACCAGTTCACGCGTACGCGTGATGCGCTGGTTGCCGATCTGCCCGGTCTGACCCGGGATCGCCAATACGGCATTGCCGATATTGAAGGCCAGCGCTTTGTTGTCGTTGACACTGGCGGCATCGGCCCCGATCAGGATGCCAATTTTCGTGATGTGACGGAGCGCCAGGCGCATGCCGCGCTGGACGAGGCCGACGTTGCCGTGCTGATGGTTGATGCCCGTGCCGGCATTACCGCCGACGACTCCGATATTGCCCGCACACTGCGACGCGGCGGCACGCCGGTGGTGTTAGCCGTGAACAAGTCCGACGGGCTGGATGCCGATGTGGCAGTGGCGGAATTCCATCGTCTGGGCTTGGGCAGCCCGGTGGCAATTGCCGCCGTGCATCGCCGCGGGCTGGACACATTGTTCGAACACATTGCCCCGCACCTGCCTGCAAGCGAACCGCTGCCACAGCCCGATGCCGACGGCGTCTGGGTGCCGCGTGTGGCGGTTATCGGCCGCCCCAATGTTGGCAAGAGCACGCTAGTCAATCGCTTGTTGCACGAAGAGCGCGTCGTGGCTGCTGATGCGCCCGGCGCCACCCGCGACAGCATCGAACTCGACTTTGCCTGGCGCGGGCAGGACTACAAGCTGGTTGATACAGCCGGCCTGCGGCGCAAGTCCAAGGTCGATGGTATTGCCGAGAAATTCAGTGCCATCAAAACCCTGCAGGCGATTGAGCGCGCCGACGTCGTCATTGCTGTCATCGATGCGCGCAGCGACATCGGCCAGCAAGATGCGCGCGTGTTGGGCTACGCCGCCGAGGCCGGGCGCTCGCTGGTGATCGCCGTCAACAAATGGGACAACCTCGACGATGGCGACCGCAGTTGGGTGCGCAGCGAACTCGACCGCAAGCTGCCCTATCTGGACTTCGCGCCGCTGCATACGATCAGCGCACTCAAAGGCTCAGGCCTGGGCGAGTTGATGCAGTCGGTCCAGCGCGCCACCAAGGCCGCGCAGGCCGACATCTCGACCGCCGCGCTGACCAAGGCCCTGGAAGCCGCGGTACACAGCCACCAACCGCCGATGGTGTCGGGCCGGCGTATCAAGCTGCGTTACGCCCATCAAGGCGCCAAATCGCCGCCAACCATCATCATCCACGGCAACCAGACGCAGCGGCTCAACGCCGACTACAAGCGCTATTTGGCGAATGTGTTTCGCAAACAGTTTGACCTGTACGCGACACCGGTGAAGCTGGTGTTCAAAACCGGCGACAACCCTTACGAGGGCAAGCGGCAAAAGAATCCGAAGGCGGAGGATGCGCGCAAGCGGCGCGCGGTGCGGCGGGCGAAATAACCCTACCCAACTCAGTCCTTGCTCAATTCCCGCAACGGCACCGACAACTTCGCCGGAACCCGTGCCTGCACGCCATGAAAATTGCCCAGTATCCGAGTCAGGTCGGCTTGGTAGTCCTCGCTAGGGTCGAAATGGTCAGCAAAGCGAATCTCGCGACCGCCCCAATCAAACACCAGCACCATGATGGGCACACCGGCGGTGCGGGCCATGCGGTGAAAGCCTGACTTCCAGGTTTCGGCGCCGCCGCGCGTGCCCTCTGGCGCGATGCACAAATACAGTTGCTCGCGCTCGTTAAACAGCTTATCGACCTCGCCGACAATGCCGGCAGGGTTTCGGCGGTCGATGCCTATGACGCCCATCCAGGTGAGCAGCCTGGCGAATGGCCAGCGGAACATTTCTTTTTTGGCAATAACCCGCACGTCGATCGACAGCGCCAACGCCACGCCGATGGCCATGGCGCCGTCCCAGTTAGACGTGTGCGGCGCGCCGACGACCACTAGTTGTGGCGCGTCCGGCACGTGGCCGACAACGCGCAGGCGCAGCGCTCGAAGCAGGCAGCGGCCCAGCCAGCGCGTCACGGCGGTGCCGCGGCGCGGCGTGCGCGCAGGAATGTTGTCCGCGGTGAGCGGCGGCAATGCATGCATACGGTATTGTCTCCAAGCGCCTGATAGGGCGCGCTCCCATCGGCACCTTATCAGAGCCGATGCCGCGCGTATGCGTGGCCTAAGCCAGCGCCGCCTCGCCGTCCAGCAGGCGTTGTTGTGCGCTGATTGATGCGCCGTCGCCAACAACGCGTGAGTAGCTGCCATCGGCTTGCAACACCCAGGTTTGGGCATCGTCTTCCAGGTACAACTGCAGTTGCTTGATGACCTTGTTACGCAGCTTTTTTGTCTGGATCGGGAAGGCCACCTCGACCCGGCGGAACAGGTTGCGCTCCATCCAGTCGGCCGAGGCACAGAACAGTTCGGGGTCGTCGCCGTTGGCGAAGTAATACACCCGCGTGTGCTCCAAAAAACGGCCGACGATGCTGCGCACACGGATGTTGTCCGACGCGCCCGGCACGCCGGGGCGCAGGCAGCACATGCCACGGATGATCAGGTCGATTTGCACGCCAGCATTGCTGGCCTCGTACAGTGCGCGGATGGTCTCGGGCTCGGTCAGCGAGTTCATTTTGGCGATCACATGCGCGGGTTTTCCAGCACGTGCGAAGTCGGCCTCGCGTTGCAGGCGCTGGATCACGCCGGTCTGCAGAGTGAAGGGCGATTGCAACAACTTGTGCAGCTTGAGCACCTTGCCCAGGCTGGTGAGTTGCAGGAATACGCGGTGCACGTCTTCGCCAATGTCCTGGTCGGCGGTGAACAGGCCATAGTCGGTATAAAGCCGCGCCGTTTTCGGATGGTAGTTGCCGGTGCCCAGGTGGCTGTAATAACGCAGGCCTTGTTGCTCGCGCCGCACCACCAGCAACATCTTGGCGTGGGCTTTGTGGCCAACCACGCCATAGACCACATGCGCGCCGGCGTCTTGCAGTTTTTCCGCCAGGTCGATGTTCTCGGCCTCATCGAAGCGTGCGCGCAACTCGACGACTACGGTGACTTCCTTGCCCGCATGGGCGGCATCGACCAGCGCGTTTACGACGGTGGATTCGGTGCCGGTGCGGTACAGCGTCTGGCGGATGGCCAGCACGTCGGGATCGCGCGCCGCGGCGCGGATGAACTCGACGACCGGCGCGAAGGAATCGAACGGATGATGCAGCAACACGTCGCGGCGCTTGAGCGTGGCGAACGGGTCGCTGCCCGGCGTCATGCCGCGCGCCAGTGTGGGTGTGAACGGCGGGTCTTGCAGGTCGGGGCGGTTGACCAGGCCCGACAAGGCCATCAAGCGGTTGAGATTGACCGGGCCATTGACGCGATACAGGTCGTCCTCGGTCAGGTCGAGCTTGTCCAGCAAGTATTGCCAGGTGGCTTCGGGGCAGTTGTGGGCGACTTCCAGCCGCACTTCGTCGCCATATTGGCGTTGCGGCAATTCGCCTTCCAAAGCCAGCAGCAGATCATCGACGTCTTCTTCGTCAACGAACAAATCGGAATTACGCGTGACGCGGAACTGGTAACAGCCAGTCACCGACATGCCGGGGAACAACTCATCCACATAGGCATGGATGACTGACGACAGGAACACGAAGTCGTCCTTGCCGATACCTTCCAGTTTGGGGGGCACCTGGATCAGGCGTGGCAGCGAGCGTGGCGCGCCAACAACCGCGAAGCGCGCGCTGCGGCCAAAGGCGTCTTTGCCGTCCAACGAGACGATGAAGTTGAGGCTCTTGTTGAGTACGCGCGGAAAGGGGTGGGCTGGGTCCAGGCCAATGGGTGACAGCACTGGCAACAATTCGTTACGGAAGAAATCCTGCAGCCAGTTGCTCAGCGGCGAGTCGCTGGGCCATTCGGTGCGGCGCAAAAAGCGAATGCCCTCGGCTTCCAGCGCCGGAATCAGGGTGTCGTTGAGCGTGGTGTACTGGTCGTCAACCAAGGCATGCGCGCGCTCGGAGATTGCCGCCAACACTTCGCTGTGCGGCGTGCTGTCGGCGCCGGCCGGCGGTGAGCCGGCCTCGGCCATTTGCTTGACGCCGGCCACCCGCACCTCGAAAAACTCGTCGAGATTGGTGCAGGAAATGCACAGGAACTTCAGCCGTTCCAGCAGCGGCACAGCCTCGTCCTTGGCTTGTTCGAGGACGCGGTGGTTGAACTCCAGCAGCGATAACCAGCGGTTGATGTACAACTCGGGTGCGGCTAGGTCTGTCGATGCGTCGTCGTTCATTTTGCGGATGTTGTGCGGATGGGCCAAGGCGGATGGGCCAGCGCGCGGGCAAGCCCGGCCCTGTGTCAAACCATCGTAATGTATTCGCGCTGCGTGACGCTGCGATGACGCCGCTGTGGCCCGCATGCCGTGATTGGCACCCACCGCGGTGTATGCGCAGCCGCCAGCGGTCGCGCAGTTCACCCAAGCTGCTGCGTTAAACGCGCCTGGTCTTTTGGCGCCGCCGCAGCGCAGCGGCGAGCAGCAACAAGGTCGCCAGTGGCAACCCAACCGCGCCGCCATCATTGCTGCTGGCTGCGGTTGCGGGTGGTGTGCCAGTGGTGGGCTGGTCTGGTGGGTTGGTTACAGCCTCGCAACCAGCGCGGATGTCTTCGCACACGTTGGCTGTGCCATCGCGTGACGGGAAATTCCGCGCCGAGCGGCTGTAAAAGCTGTAACGCTCTACCCAATCTTCATCGGCCAGCAGGCGCGCGTCGGCATCGTCAAACCCTGGCTCGCCGGGTTGTTTGAGCCAGCGGTCGAACCAGGCCACCGAATAGTGCTCGCCCAGCGGCCGCCCCCAGCCTTCGGCGCAATCGCCGCCTGCGGGGTCGGGGCACCAACTCGTGGTCGGGAAGGTGGGGATTAGCGACCACTCGTAATGGCTGCTGCCCTGCACGGTGATCTGGAACACGGGCAAGCCGGCGGCTACCCACTCGGCATACGCCGCTTTGTGCCCCTCGGGGTCGGGCGGGGCGGTTTTGGGCATGGGCGTCAGGCTGTATTCCGAGGTGTGCCCCATGGCCGGTACCCGCGGCACAATGGCCGGCGTGCCGCCGCCGCTGCGCGCGGAACTGGCCAGGCTGTCCCAGGCGACGACAACATCCACCGGGTTCTGGTCATCAATCAGCCCTGGCCAGGGGTCGGCACCTGTTGCGCCGTAGCTTTGCACCACCGACACGCCAGCCGCGCCCAGCGAATGCCCGGCAATGCCGAAACGCTCCGGGTCGATGCGGTCATGGAAGGGGTTGAAGTCGGTGACGACCGTTGCGTAGGTGCCCGCGCAGCTCGCGTTGTGCGGGTAGGTGGCGCCCGGGCTGCTGCGGAAAAAGTCGATGGCATTGACCAGCCCGTCCCAGAACACCGCCGAGTTGGCATTGCCGCCTTGCTCGCCATCCGGCGTCTGGTTGTCCGATCGGCCCTGGCCGCGCACGTCGAAGGTCATGGTGATGTAGCCGGCGCGCACTAGCGCCTGTGCCATCCACCAATACAAAGGTTCAGGTGCCTGCACGCTGCCGGTTTCGATCACCACGGCGGGTAAATCGTCGCCAGCTTGCGAGCCCATCGGCGCCCACACACGGCCGGAGATGCGCGCGCAGCCGGCGTCGTAATAGACGAATGGGACAACCTCGCCTTCAGTGTCGTAGAACGGGTCAGTGCCGGGGTATCGGAAGGGGTCGCCCGCACATTGCTGCATCCAACTGGTGCACAGCGGGCTGAAATTGCTGTTGCCCGAGCGCGGGTCTAGCCAACTGGGGTCGTCGGCGCTGCGTTGCAACAAGCTGGCCTGGTTGGCCACGCTTTGGGCTTGCAGGCGGGCCTGGAAGTCGGGCGCGAGTTGCTCGCTGGGTGCTTCGCTGACGCGGGCAAAGTTGGCGGCTTCGCGGGCCGTCCATTCCGCCGACGGATATTCGGGGCCCTCAGGAATTGCGCTGGCAGCGAATGGCGCAGCCAGCAGCAGTGTGGCCAGTAGCGCCGTGGTGATCGTGCGTGGGGTCATGTGTCCTCCGCTGCCGGTAATCATTATGTGTTGGCAGGCTTGTCCACAGTCTAGCGCGCTTGGCGCAACTTCAACATTGCTGACGAATATGCGCATTGAGGGCCGGGAGCGCTCGTATGCTTGTCAGGCCTAGTGCGTGCCAAGCCAGTTTGGTACGCGTTCGCCGCAGTGGCTAAGCCGTGTCAACGCGCTTGGTATCATCGGCGGCAACTTTCGTTGCTGCCAATCTTTGTGACTCCTCACGCCTATACCCTGCGCATCGCCGACCCGGCGGCGCATCTGTTCGAAGTTTCGCTGACAGTCGCCGAACCTGACCCGGCTGGCCAAGTGCTGGCGCTGCCGGCGTGGATTCCCGGCAGCTACCTGGTGCGGGACTTCGCCAAGAACATTGTTGCTCTGACCGCTGACTGTGACGGCGCGCCGGTGGCGCTGACCCAACTCGACCAACACAGTTGGCAAGCCGCGCCTTGCGCCGGGCCGCTGTGCGTGACGGCGCGCATCCATGCTTTCGATACCTCGGTGCGCACCGCGTACCTGGACACCGAGCGCGGTTTTTTCAACGGTACGGCGGGTTTTTTGCGGGTGCAGGGCCAAGCACAGCATGCTTGCAGCTTGGAGGTGGTCGCGCCAGAGCACGCCGACTGGAAACTGGCGACGACGATGCCATCCGCCGGTGCGCAGCCGTGGGGTTTTGGCAAATTTGTAGCGCCGGACTACGACACGCTGATTGACCATCCATTGGAAATGGGCGATTTCGCGATTGCCGAGTTCGACGTGCAGGGCACGCCGCATGCCTTCGTGCTGACCGAAGCAGCCGACCACGACAGTGCACGCCTGTGCGACGACACCGCGCGCGTATGCGCCGAACACGCCGCATTGTTTGGCGAGTTACCGCCGCAGCGCTATCTGTTTCTGACCCAAGTCGTCGGCCAAGGCTATGGCGGCCTGGAGCACAAGGACTGCAGCGCGCTGGTGGTGCAACGCGGCGGCCTGCCGGCACCCGGCATGGACGCCCCGGACGAGGCCTACACGACAGCACTTGGGCTGATCAGCCATGAGTATTTCCACCTCTGGAACGTCAAGCGCATCCAGCCCGAGGCGGTTGCGCAGTCGGACTTGACCGCCGCCGCAGCCTTCGAAGATTTGTGGGCCTACGAGGGCGTGACCTCGTACTACGATGACCTGGCGCTGGCGCGCAGTGGCGTCATCGACGATGCAGCGTATCTGGACTTGCTGGCCAAGCAGCTCACCCGCTTGCAGCGCAATGCCGGCCGCCACGGCCAGAGCCTGGCGCAGTCCAGCTTTACCGCCTGGACCAAGTTCTACCAGCAAGACGCCAACGCGGCGAACGCCATCGTCAGCTACTACAACAAGGGCGCGGTTGTGGCCTGTGCGCTGGACCTGACGCTGCGCCTGCAAAGTGATGGCGCAACGTCGTTGGACGATGTCATGCGCGCCTTGTGGGCCAAGCATGGCAGCACCGGCGTGCCAGTGCCCGACAACACGATTGAGGCATTCGCAGCCAATTTGCCGGGCGTTGATTTGGGTGACTTTTTCGACCGCTACGTGCGCGGCACCGACGACGTGCCGTTGGATCAATTGCTGGCCAGCTTCGGCGTGCGCGCCATTTGCCGGCCACGCACCGGCCAGGATGACCAGGGTGGCCGCGCTAATAGCAATGGCCAAACTGCGCCCGCCTGGTTTGGCGCAACGCTGGCCGACGGCCGGCAACCGCGAGTGCAACGTGTAGATGCGGGCTCGCCCGCCGAACAAGCAGGTTTGGCGCCGGGCGACCGTTTGGTGGCCATTGATGATGTCGAGGCCAGCACATCCTCAGTGGCTGCGTGCCTGGCCCGCAAAGCACCAGGCCAAACCGTGCGCCTGCACGCCATGCGCCGCGGCCGCTTGCTTGCAACGGATGCAGCGTTAGCGCCGCCTCAGGCCGATACTTGGACGCTGACACTGGACGCCGCGGCAGACGACGCGGCCACACAGCGGCGAACCGCGTGGCTGGCCAGCAGGCAAGCGCCCGCCGCTGCGCAAGGCCGCGCGGCCGCCTGACCCATGTTGACGTGCGGGCTGACAGTGTTGGCGGCCTACCTGCTGGGCAGCGTGCTGGGCAGCCAATTGCTCACGGCGCTGCTCGGCGGGCCGGATATTCGCCATTTGGGTAGCGGCAACGCCGGTGCCACCAATGCAGTACGCCAACGCGGCGTGAAGTTTGGCGCTGGGGTGTTGTTGCTGGACTTGCTCAAGGGCGTACTGGCGGTTGCGGCCTTGCCATTGGCAGCCGAGGCAGTCGCCGCGCCACTGCCAATCACGCTTGAAGAATTGGCCATGCTGTGCGGCGTCGCAGTCACCGCTGGGCATATCTGGCCGCTGTACTTTAGCTTTGCAGGCGGCAAAGGCATTGCCACCTTGTTGGGCGTCTATCTCTGGATGACACCCGCCGCGCTGCTGCTGGCGGTGCCTGGCTTTGCGCTTGTTTTGACGCTGTCGGGTTATGTCAGCCTGGCGGCAGTTTCGGCCGCGGTGCTTGTGGTGTTCCACGTGGTTTGTATCGACGATGCAGGCGCGTGGTCGGCGTTAGGCGCCTTCTCGCTGGCGATGCTGGCGCTGGTGCTGTGGACACACCGCGGCAACCTGCAACGGCTAGCGCGCGGGCAGGAACCCCGGTTCGAGCGCGTCATGGTCTTGCGGCGGCTGACCCGCTAATGGCCGCGCCGCTGCGCCTGGACAACCTTGCATTGCTACGCAAACTGGCCGACGGCAATTGGCACAGCGGCGAAGACCTAGCCACAGTCTTCGACGTGACCCGCGCAGCCATCAGTAAACGCCTTGGCAAACTTCAGGCCGCTGGTTGGCCCATTGTTGCCAGCAGGCAGCAGGGTTACCGTGCGCCCGAGGGTTTGGATTTGCTCGATACGCACGCCCTGCAAAGCGCATTGCCCGGTGTGGCAGTTGTGGTCCACGACGCAATTGACAGCACCAACGCCGCAGTGATGGCGCAGCCCCACGTGGGGCCGCAAGTGGTGTTGGCCGAACATCAACAAGCTGGCCGTGGGCGGCGCGGCCGCAACTGGAGCGCGCCGCCAGGTCAGCACCTGACACTCACGGTGGATTGGCGCTTCCAGCGCCTTGCCGCGCCGGCTACCGGTTTGTCGCCGGCCATCGCGGTCGCCGTCGCGCAGGCTTTGAACTTGCCCGATGTTCGCATCAAGTGGCCCAATGATTTGGTGGTTGCGCGGGGTGGGGCACTGCACAAATTAGGCGGCGTACTAATCGAAGCCAGCGGCGAGGCAGCGGGCCCGCTGCGAGTTGTTGTAGGCGTTGGGCTCAACGTGGCTGATGCGCCGATGCCGGAGGTCGATCAGCCATTGACCAGTATCCGCGCGCTTAGTGACGTGGCACCGCGGACGGACATCGCAATCCGTGCCGCGCGCGGGATCATTCAAGCCCTTGAGCGCTTCGAGCAACATGGCCTGCAGCCCGCCGCCGAGGCATTTGCCACATTGGACGTGCTCGCCGGGCAAGCCATTACGGTCGAAGGCCTTGACGGCGATTCCGCAATCGCCAAAGGCCTCGCGCCCGATGGTGGTTTGCGTATCGCAACCCAGCAAGGCGAGCAGGTGATCTACAGCGGCGATGTCAGCGTGCGGCTGCAATGAGCACCTTGCTGCTTGATATCGGTAACACTCGCGCCAAGGCGGCGTGGTTGGGCGCTGATGGGTCGGTTGGTGCTGTTTCGAACTACGAATTTGGCAACGAACCCTTGGCAGACTGGTTGAACCGCCTGACGCATGACAATGCAACGGGCACCGTTTGGGCCAGCAATGTGGGCGGTGAGGGGCCAGCCGGTGCCCTGAATGATTGGGCGCATGCGCGAGGCGTCACGGTGCAACTTGTTCAGTCCCGGTCCAAGCAACTCGGCGTTCGCTGCGCCTATGCCGATCCCACACGACTGGGCGTGGACCGCTGGATGGTCGTGTTGGCAGCCGCAGCGCGCAAAACCAATTGCCTGATCGTCGATGCCGGCACAGCATGCACCATTGATGCGGTTGATGCGACAGGCCAACACTTGGGCGGGCTGATCTTGCCCGGCGTGCGCCTGGCGCGCAGCGCGCTGAATCAACGCACAAATTTTCAGGCCGATGATGTCGCAACCGACCCGCTGCCGGTTTTGGGTGACGACACCAATCCCGCCGTGACGTTGGGGGCTGTTCATGCCTTGCTGGGCGCCATTGATCGCGTATGCGCT
The DNA here is from genome assembly GCA_018222345.1 of bacterium. Lineage (GTDB taxonomy): Bacteria > Pseudomonadota > Gammaproteobacteria > Nevskiales > OUC007 > JAAFAL01. Next base: position 9,314 of record JAAFAL010000034.1, on the reverse strand, counting down.
GGGCTCGACTGGGCAGATTTTGACGGTTTGCTGACTGGTGGTGAAGCCAGCGTGCTTGCGCCGCATCTTGGCGCCACGTGGGTGCAGCAGCCGGACTTGGTGTTGCAAGGTGTGGCGCGCGTGGCCTGTCAGGACGAGGCCGACTTGGGTTAAAATAATCACCTGAGCGGTGCAATGCGGCTCAAAAGGCAGCGCACAGCCGAGTGCCATCAAATATGCCGGTATAGCTCAGTTGGTAGAGCAGTTGATTTGTAATCATCAGGTCCCGAGTTCGACTCTTGGTGCCGGCACCAATTAATTAAATAAAAACAACTATTTATTGCAACGTCACGCTTCTCTGTCGTTTAGCGATTCTGCTGGAACTACATCCACACTACGTTGGCTGCTGAATGATTGGTGGCTTGCCTGTCGGTTGTATTCCCTAGTTCGCCGCTTGATCCTTTGCTCGATTGCGCTACGCTGGTTTTCGTTTTCATCATAGTCGGCCACTACTGGGGATGAAGTGTTCGAGAAAACTGCCCAACTCTTGGTGTCGAATGCTACGAGCAGTGGTGTGGACTCAGATGATAGAGATGCGTTTGGACGCAGCGCGTTCAATCGCTACTACTACTCCGCGTATTTGCAAACCCGGGAGATGCTTAAATCAATTCAGCATGGTTGGCATGGCGTGAATCATGCTGATGTGCCGCGGGTTCTAACTGGTGAAATATCTAAAGAGTTAAAAAAAGCGCGCACCCGCGCTAACAGAATGAAAGATTGGGAAACCAAGCAATCTTTGGATCGTGGCATTGATGCGGCGCGCACTCTTTCAGATTTGATGAAGGTCGCTTATTCCACTCGCGGTGCGGCCGACTATCACCCAGAATTTCGTGTCGAGTTTTCAAGCGGCTGCTTGCAATTGGTCTCGGTTTCGATTGACCAAGCGAAGTCCTGGCCATATAAGGCAAAGCAGTTATCGACGGAAATACTGCGAGCATGGAAGCTATCGAGTGCCAGTTGATCAACTAGTCCAGCTAGCAAAACGTTTGGGCATTCGCCTTCGGGCCGACCCAATTCAGGACCCTGTGGATGGAGATCGTTACTTTTTTCCGATTGATGCCCGGCCAGCGAGTGAATCAAGCCCGAGCGTTAGAAAGTCGTGGAAGGCGATTCGTAATCTTGCAGAGGAACTCGGGCTAGATGTTGAGCCGTTATTGTTCGACCCCGTTGTGTCGAATTTGGAGGAGGGCTTACGTGCGAGCTTGCTGATTCAGTATTCGCAGCATCTCCGGAACTCGTTCGTTGCGCCGGAGTATGGTGGCGTTCGAGTATGGCTCGAAGCGAAGTCTAGGAGCGCTATTGACCAGCATGGCGATCAGATCAAAAGCACCGTTACAGCGTACTTCGATAATGCTGGTCTAAAAGTTAAATCCGCAACATGGCTTCGGGAAGAATTAACCCCTAGTTCGACGGCGTTATTGTCTGCGATTCGGCTCCTTGCGCCGGTCAACGCCGAGTCTTTAGGCACACATCTAGAAGGCAATGCATTCACAGTTCCAAGTGCTGATTGGCTAAACCGTCAGTTGGACAGGCTCCGTAGATCAGGACAAACGGTGCTCCTGCCGGGCAAACACTACGCGCTTACCGCATCTTCATTGGAAGCTCTTGGCACCAAGAAAAGCCGGAATAGTCCGGACATTCTTCGGCTGCTTGCACTATCCAGTAGAACAAAATAGTGTGTCTGGGCGGGTGCGTGAGGACTCGGCGCGAGTGTGCATCACACTCACTAGCCAAGATCAGGCACAGAAGGGTTCGGCTAAGTTCCGCCGGGCTCCTTCGAATCCCGGCGAAACTTAGCCGACGCCACAATGAAAGCCACTAAGCTTTGCTAATGAGGACTACGCACCCGCTACTTCTGAACCCGCTTTTTCAGTTCGACAGCCCGGATCGGTTGATTCGTGCAATGGGTAAGAAACTGAAGCGGGGTGAGGCAGAGGAGATTCAGCGGTTGGCTGCACTTGGTTTGCCGCCAATAACATCTCGCTGGTGTCTGGGCACGATGCTCGGAGTCAACGCGGGGATTTTTCGTTCGATGGAACTGCGACCCCATCGCTACTATCGGAACTTCCGATTGGCAAGTGGAAATAAAGTTCGCAATATTCGAGCCCCAAAAGCAGGGCTAAAGGTCGTTCAGCGTTGGATTGCTCACAATCTCGCAAACGCCTATGTCGCGCCTGACCATGTTTATGGTTTCGTTTCCGGGAGATCTCATATTGATGCCGCGATGCAGCATGTCAATGCCAGTTGGGTCGTTTCAGTAGATATATCGGACTTTTTCCCGAGCACCCCTGTTTCGGTAGTTAGAAGCAGATTGCTTAGTATCGGATATCAGGAAGTGGCAGCGAATCTGATCACTTCGCTAGTAACCTACGAAGAGAGCTTGCCGCAGGGGGCGCCCACGAGCCCAGTGTTGTCAAACATTTGTTTTGGCCCCAGCGACCTAAAGATGGCAGCGATCGCTGAACACTACGATGCGCGGATTACCCGCTATGCCGATGACATCGTTTTTTCTGGTGAGACCGGAATTCCTCACGCAGACATTCTAGTGAGTGTTCGGGATCACTTTGAGCGCACATGCTGGGACATTAATGAGCGAAAGGTTCGAATTTCTCAAGCGCCAAATCGTCGCAAGGTTCATGGTCTGCTAGTTCATGGGGGCAGTGTTCGACTGACGAAAGGTTACCGAAACAGGATTCGCGCCTACAAACACTTGCTCAATACTAGGTCTGATATTCCTCAAGAGGACTATCACTCCATAATGGGGCACGTTTCGTATGCCGATCATTTGGCCGAATTGGTTGGAAAGTCAGACTCAAATTGAGCATTGCTGATGCCGACTCTCGTTCGGTTTCTAGACTTATTGCCATGATCCAAGCTGCGCTGGCTATCGCCCTTGCGGCGGATTTACCAGCGTGTGTCGCGAGTAACGGCGAATGTGCCGGACTCATGCCCGACGCCGATAAGCTGCTCCCTCGAATCGTCTAGCTGCGAGCGTAGCAGTTAATAATTGAGGGGGTTACCAAAGGGGGCGAACACGAATTTCGATTTTCATGGGACGTTACGCCCATACGTGGAACTACGGATCGATAGACACACCGCCATCCACTATGGTGCTCCTGCGATGACCAGTTTTTCACGCATTGGAGCGATCCATGACCCCCAAAGCTCAGAAGTCGGCCGCATTAGCCGCCCTGTTTTCACTGACACTTTACGGCTGCTCTGGCGGTGGTGCTGGCGACGGCGCTGTCGATACGGCCGTTGCCGCGGCTGACGACACGGTCACAACGGTGACGGATACCGTCGCAGGCGCCGACGTGCCGTTCAGCGACACGGTGTTGGCCGCGCCTGGCACGCCTATCGACGGCCAATACATTGTGCTGCTCAACAAAGAGCTTGCCGGCATTGGTGACCTGGTGCTGCCTTTGCAGACCACCATCGACAACCTGCTAGCCGGTACTGGCATTGAAGTGGTGCGCACGTTCACTGACAGTGTGCGCGGTTTTGTCGGCCTGATGTCGCCTGCGCAAGCCGACCTGCTGGCCGCCAATCCGCTGGTTGCGCTGGTCGAGCAGGATCAAGTGATCAGCATCACGGCCACGCAAAACAATGCCACCTGGGGCCTGGACCGCAGCGATCAGCCCGGCCTGCCACTGGACACCACGTATAGCTATGACCTGGACGGCAGCGGCGTGCATTCCTACGTGATCGACACGGGCATCCGTACCACGCACAACGAATTCACGGGCCGCATGGGCAATAGCCGCAACTTTGTCTCAAGCGGCGGCTTCCTGTTTGGCGGCGGCAGTGTTGACCCGCAAGACTTCGAAGACTGCAACGGCCACGGCACCCACGTTGCCGGCACCGTTGGCGGCACCACTTACGGCATTGCCAAGGGCACGACCCTGCACGGCGTGCGCGTGCTGGACTGCAACGGCAGCGGCTCCAACTCGGGCGTCATCGCCGGTGTTGACTGGGTGGCCAACAACCACGTCAAACCCGCCGTGGCCAACATGAGCCTGGGTGGCGGCAACAGCTCGGCTCTGGACGAAGCTGTGCGCCGTGCCATCGCCGCTGGCGTGACCATGGTTGTGGCCGCTGGCAACGACAACTCCAATGCCTGTTCCGGCTCGCCCAACCGCGTGGCCGAGGCTGTGACTGTGGGCTCGACCACCAACAACGACAGCCGCTCGGGCTTCTCCAACCACGGCGAATGCATCGACATTTTCGCGCCGGGTTCGTCGATCACCTCGGCCTGGTACCAGAGCAACACGCAAACCAACACCATCAGCGGCACGTCGATGGCATCACCGCATGTGGCCGGTGCTGCAGCTTTGTTGCTGGAGGCCGACCCCAACCAGGAGCCGGCCGATGTGTTCGCTGGTTTGCTGGCTGACGGCGTGACCGGCCGCCTCAGCGACGTACGCTCCGGCTCGCCCAACCTGCTGTTGCAAGTCACCGACGCCAGCGGCGGCGGCACGCCGATTGACCGCGCACCTAGCGCCGCATTCACCGCAAGTTGCACCGAACTGGCCTGCACCGTGGATGCCTCGGCCTCCAGCGACGACAACGGCATTGCCAGTTATGGCTGGGCCTTTGGCGACGGCAACACAGCTGGTGGTGAAACCGCCGCCAACACCTACGCGGCCGGTGGCACTTACACCATCACGCTGACGGTGACCGACACGGCAGGCCAAACCGACACCGACACCCAAAGCGTGACAGTCGCAGAAGCTGGCGCCGGCCCATGCCCTGAATGCCAGGCATTCAACGGCAGCCTGTCTGGTGCGAACGACACCGACTTCTACACCTCGTCGAACGGCTTTTCGAGCAATGGCGGCAACTTCCGCGCCTTCCTCGAAGGCCCGGCCAGCGCCGACTTCGATCTGCAGTTGCAGCGCCTGAGTGGCTTCATCTTCGTGAGCTGGTCCACCGTGGCCCGTAGCGAAAGCGCGGGCTCCAGCGAGGCCATCGACTACGACGGCGGCTCGGGTACGTACCGCTGGGTGGTCACATCGTTCAGCGGCAACGGCAGCTACACGTTCTACATGGACAATCCGTAACCTTCCCCCAGACGCGTGGCCTGAAAACGGCCAGGCAACTTTCAAGGCCCGCCCCGTGCGGGCCTTGTTTTTACTGGCACCGCGCTAAACTCCGGGGTGTGAAAACATGGCTGCGAATCCTGTGAACACCGCTGCGCTGCGCCGCGCGCAGTCGCGTCGTGTTTGGCTGACCGGCACCTTGGTGGTGCTGGTGGCGCTGACCGTGCTGGCGTCGGCCCTCGCTTTGTTGTTCCAGGCGGCGGTGCAGCGCGAGGTCGCCAACCTGGATGCCTATGTCGCGGCGCAGACCACGTTGATCCGCGCCGTGGCGCGTATCGACCAGGGCTACGCCGTGACAGGCGAACCACTCAGCCTGCCGGCGCGCCGGCTGCTGGAAGCGCGGCGCAGCTTTGCCGCGGCCAGCGATGAGGCGCAGCAAATCGAGCTGTTGGTGGTGCGCGAGCGCGACGGCCTGCGGACAATCGAGGTCGGCACGGTTCCCGAAGATTCCAGTAGCCTGCGCGGCCGCCTGTTGGCTGATGCTCTGGCGGGTGATGGCGGCCAGTTTCAGGGGCGTGATGCCGACGGCCAATGGGTCTTGGTCTCAACCAACACGATTCCGGAATTGGGCGCGGCGGTGCTTGCGGCACGCCGGGTGGCCGACTTTGCCACGCCGTATCTGCGCGCCGCCGCAATTGCCGGCTTGGTGACCTTTCTGTTGGCGAGTGCCGCGGCCATATACGTGGGCGCCACAAGCCGCAGCATGTTGCGGCAGTTGCTGAGCAGCGAGGCCATGCTGCGTAGCCTTTACGACGGCTCGCCGGATGCGATTTTTGTGCTCGACGATGAACTGCGTGTGGTCGATTGCAATGCCGGCGCCTGCGCACTATCGGGCCTGCCACGCGACTATCTGCTGGGCCGCACGCCCGACCAGGCCAAGCCGGTGTATCAACCCAATGGCGAGCGCACCGACAAGCGGCTGCGCGACGCGCTGGCCTCGGCGCGCTCGGGCCGGCGCATGTTCACCGAACTGACGGCCGAGCAGATTGGCGGTAAGCGGCTCAATGTGGAACTGAGCGTGACGCAAATCAAGGTGGATCGGGGCGACCGGTTTGTTGTGAACATGCGTGACATCACCAGCCGCAAGCGCACGGTGGAAGAACTGCGGGTGGCCGAGCAAAGCCTGGCGCATCAGCGCGAAGAACTTGCCCACGCCGCGCGCGTGTCGGCCATCGGTGAGATGGCTGCTGGCATCGCGCATGAAATCAATCAGCCGTTGACGGCCGTGGCCACCTACAGCGACACCGCTCAGCGCATGCTGGATGATGACGCCACGCCACGCGGCACCTTGCGCGACACCCTGGGCAAGATTGGTACCCAAGCGCGGCGCGCTGCCGACGTGATCGAGCGCATGCGCAAATTCACCCGGCGTGACAGCGATGAGCGGGTGCAAGCCGATTTAGTGGAGATTTTGCGCGAGGTGATCCGGTTGGTCGAAACCGATTGCCAGCGCGCTGGCGTGGCTTTGGATGTCGAACTGCCCGACTACCCGCTGACCGTGCGCGTGGACCGCGTGCAAATGCAGCAGGTGCTGCTCAACCTCATTCGTAACGCGGTTGAGGCCACGCAGGCCGCCGGCAGTGGCGAGGCGGTGCAAGTACGCACCAATTTGCTGCGCGACCGGCGCATTGAGGTGGCGGTGGATGACGCCGGTAGCGGCGTGGCGGATGACAATGTCGAAAAACTGTTCGACCCCTTTTTTACAACCAAGTCGTCGGGCATGGGCATGGGCCTGTCAATCAGCCACGCCATTGTCGAGGCGCATCACGGGCAATTGGCCTACCGGCCCAGCCGTCGCGGCGGCGCTGTGTTCTACTTTTGGCTACGGCTTGAAGACACGGGGAGAGAGGCGGCGTGACGGACGAGAGGCTGGTTTACATCGTCGATGACGACGAGGCGGTGCGTGATTCCACCAGCATGCTGATGCAATCGGTGGGTTTGGCGGTGGAAACATACCCGCGCGCGGATGCCTTCCTCAGTGCCTACCGCGATGACGTGATTGCCTGCCTGGTGCTGGACGTGCGTATGCCGGGCATGAGCGGCACCGAATTGCAAAGCGTTCTAAAGGAGCGCGGCATCGACGTGCCGATCATCTTCATAACCGGCCACGGCGACGTGCCCATGGCGGTCAACGCCTTGCAGGCCGGCGCTGTGGATTTTTTGCAAAAGCCGTTTCGCCAGCAGGAGTTGCTCGACCGAGTTAATGCGGTGCTGGACGAAGAGGCGGCGCTGCGCACATCACTGGCCGACCGCGCCAGCATCCAACAGGAACTGGACAGCCTGACGCCGCGCGAGCAGGACGTGATGAGATATCTGATGGACGGCGAAGCCAACAAGGTGATTGCCATCGAGTTGGGCATTTCGGAACGCACGGTCGAGATCCACCGCGCTCGCGTGTTCGAGAAGCTGGGCGTGCGTAACGTGGCCCGGCTGGTGCGCAAGGTGATGGCGGCGCGGCAAGGCGCGCCGGAATAGCGGTGGAACACTTCGACGCAATCTACGAACGAGCCTGCCAGCGCAAGGGTGGGCGTGAAGCGGTCGAGCAATTACTCGGCGGCGCCAAGCCCGATCCAAAACTGGCCAAAATGCCCAACGATCGTATGTTGTCGGCCATGGCCATGCGGGTGTTTCAGGCCGGCTTTGCCTGGAGGGTGATCGAGCAGAAATTGGCCGGTTTCGAAACCGTGTTCCATCAGTTCAACATCACCCGTTGCCAAGCCATAGACGACGCCGAGATCGAGCGCGCGATGCAGGACACGCGCATCGTCCGCAACCGGCAGAAGATTGTGACCATACCGCGCAACGCACAGTTTGTAGCCGAGGTGGCCGCCGAGCACGGCAGCTTCGCCAAATGGCTGACAGCGTGGCCTGACGACGACTTGATTGGCCTGTGGAAGGCCATGCACAAGCGCGGCGCAAGGCTGGGCGGCATGACAGGGCCAATTGTGCTGCGCACGGTCGGGCGCGACACGTTCTTGTTGTCCGGCGATGTTGTGACCTTGCTCATCGCCAACGACATCGTGAGCAAAAAACCCACCAGCCAGCGCGACTTGCAGGCGGCGCAAACGGCGTTTCTGAGCTGGCAACAACAATGCGGCCGCAGCTTGGCCGAGATCAGCCGTATCGGCAGCTTGTCGGTGGGCGACAACCGCTACGGAGTTGCCGAGCAGCCGGAGTTTTTGCTGCCGGAGTAAGTGCAGTCAAATATCCCCTCATCCGCCTTTCAGGCACCTTCTCCCCATGGGAGAAGGAATGGCCTAATAGCCCCTTCTCCCATGGGGAGAAGGTGGCGCGTAGCGCCGGATGAGGGGCGTCACCTTTCAGCTCAGAACCAGCCGATTGTTATCGCGCACCACCCGCTGAATGACAGGCGTCCGTAGGCTAGCCCCACCATCAGGCAGCAGCGCGTCGGCACGCTGCCGATCGTTTTCGGTCAAAGCGGCATAAGCATCCACAGCCCGCTGCCACATCCACAGCGAGTAGGGGATCACCGCGCGCTCAGCCTCGACGCCGTGGATGTTCACGACATGCTTGCCAATCATCCGCGGCACTTTCGCACCGGCAGGCTGGCCTTGGCTCCACTTGGCCAGGCGAGCAGCCGTATCCAGCAATGCAGGAACCTGCTCTTCGAACTGGCACGCCAATAATGGCTGTAGCGAATCCGGCACAGCACCGTCAGTCAGCCAGTCACCGTTGCCACGCGGCCCATCCTGCATGCGCCGCACCCAGCGATAGACATTGGGCGCCCGCGACTGCATGAGCGCTTTGGGATGGGTGTCGCGGCCCAGGTGGGCGTACAGCGGCGCAATGAGGCCAAAGTCGCCAATGCTGGGGCGGCCGCCCAGCAGAAATTCATGTTCGGCAAAGTGTTGGTCGAGCGCATCCAGCACGCGCAGATAACTGGCCTCGACGGCTTCGATACTGTGCGAGTGAATACCCAACATCGGCAGCATGTCGGCAAACGGCCGGCTCAGGCGCTTGCCCAGAAATGCCCGCAACGGCCGTGGCGCCCATGGCGCGACAATGCGACCCCATTGCGGGAATAGCTCCGCGCCATTGTCGCCAATGTAATGCCAGCGGTAGTGCATGGCGGGGATCAGCAGCCACTCGTCGCCGAACAGTTCCAGCAAGATGGCCACGAGGCGCTGCACGGGGGCGTTGGGATACACCGAGCGC
>JAAFAL010000033.1 GCA_018222345.1 bacterium | reverse complement strand
CCGTCGGGGTTGCCGCAGTCATTTGCGCCGCCCCCGGTCTGGCGTACCCGCTGCGCCGGCCTCGAGGCGGGTTTCGCGATCTACGCGCAGCATCAAGCCCGCCGCAGCGCACATGGTCAGCAGGCTGCTGCCGCCATAGCTGAAGAACGGCATGGTCAGGCCCTTGGTGGGTAGCACGCCCATGTTCACGGCCATGTTGATAAAGGCCTGCAGGCCAATCCAAGCGGTCAGCGCGTAGGCCACCAAGGCATTGAACAGGCTGTGCGCTTCGGCTGCGCGGGCAATGGCCAGGCCACGCCACACCACGACGCCGAACAAAACGATCAATAGCGCACTGCCCAGCAAGCCAAACTCTTCGGCATAGATTGCAAACAAAAAGTCGGTGTGGGTTTCCGGCAGGTACAGCAGCTTCTGGATGCTGTTGCCCAACCCCACACCCAGCCACTCACCGCGGCCAATGGCAATCAAGGATTGAGTGAGCTGGAACCCCGTGTTGAACGGATCGTCCCAGGGATTGGTAAAACTGATCAGCCGCGTCAGCCGATAAGACGAACTGACAATCAACAAGCCCAGCGTGCCGATGCCGACAACCGCCAGCAGCAGCAAATGTGACAGCCGAGCGCCAGCCACGAACAGCATGATGCCGGTGACAGCGAGCAGCACAGCGGTGGCGCCAAAGTCAGGCTCGGCCAGCAACAAAATTGCCGCAAAGCCCAGCGGCAGCAGCGGCTTGATCAGGCCGCGGATGCGGTTTTGCACCTGCGCCTGATGCCGCGTGACATAACCGGCCATGTACAAGAACAGGCACAGCCGCGCCGGCTCCGAGGCCTGCAGGTTCACCGGCCCCAAATCTATCCAGCGCCGTGCGCCGTTGACCACCACACCGACACCGGGGATCAGCACCGCGATCAACAACACCAGCGCCAGTGCGAGCAGCACGAAGCTGGCGCGTTCCCAATGTTGCATGGGGATGCAATACATCACCGCCGCGGCGCCCAGGCCAAGGCCGGCAAACGCCAATTGGCGGACGAAGTAGTACAACTCGCCGCCAGTCGCACGCTCGGCCACCGCCACCGAGCTGGATGCAACCATCACCAGCCCCATCAGCAGCAAGACGGCGAGCACCGCCATCAGCATCCGGTCATTGAGCCGGCCGCGCAGTGTCAGCGCCAAGGATTCGCGCATGCTCAACATGCGGTCACCTGCTGCACGCCGGCCACAAAGGCTTGGCCGCGAGCAATGTAATTGTCGAACTGATCCATGCTGGCGCAGCCAGGTGATAACAACACCGTATCGCCGGCTTGCGACAAAGCTGCGGCGCGCTGCACGCTTTGCTCCAGTGTTTCGAGGCGCTCGACGGGCACAGCGCGGTCCAGATGCACCTCGATCAGTTCGGCATCGGTGCCAAACAGCAACGCCGCACGGCCTTTTTTTGCCAACACAGGCGCCCAAGGCCGGAAATCGCCACCTTTGGCCAAGCCGCCAGCCAGCAAAACAATCGGCCCGCTCAGGCCATCCAGCGCCGCCAGTGTGGCGCCGACATTGGTGCCCTTGGAATCATTGATCCAGGTCACGCCGGCGTGCTCGGCCACCCATTCGCAGCGGTGCGGCAAACCGCGGAAGTCGCGTAGCGCCGCCAGCATGGCCGGCATTGGCAGGCCCGCGGCATCGCCCAGCGCCAAGGCGGCCAGTGCGTTGATTTGATTGTGGCGGCCGACAACTTTCATGGCGCTTGCCGTCAGCAACACTTGCTCGCCGCGGCACAGCCGTGTGTCGGCGCCGGCGCCTTGCAGGTGCCATTGCGCACCGGCTTCGCCAAACTGCACAGACTTGGCCGCCGGCATCGCCGCGACACGGGCATCGTCGGCATTCTTTACCGCCAAATCGGCCTGCTGGAGCAAGCCGGCCTTGATCGCTGCGTAGCGCTCAATCGTGTGGTGGCGGTCGATGTGGTCGGCACTGATATTGAGCACGGTGGCCGCCACGCACCGCAACGAGCGTGTCCATTCCAATTGGAAGCTGGAAATTTCCAGCACATACAGGGCGACGCCGGGCGCCAGCAAATCCAGCGCTGGCATGCCCAGGTTGCCACCAACCGCAACGTTGACCTTGGCCGCTTGCGCCATCTCACCCAACAACGTGACCACGGTGCTCTTGCCATTGCTGCCAGTCACGCCAATGACCGGCGCTTCGACCACACGGGCGAATAATTCGATGTCGCTGCACACGTCGATGCCGCGAGCAACGGCGTGCTGGAACAGCGGCAGATCAGCCGGCAAACCCGGCGAGGCGACAACGCCATCAACGCCGTCCAGCAACTGCGCCGGCAGGTCACCGGCATGCACGGAAATGCCATCAGCCAGCCGATCGGTGCCAGGCGGCTCGGCGCGCGAGTCTGCAGCGACCACAGTCGCGCCCTGGCCATGCAGCCAATTGGCGGCGGACACGCCAGTCACGCCCAGGCCGGCCACCAGCCAGCGCTGCCCGTTAAATTGTTGGCTGACCCGGCTCATCGCACCTTCAGGGTCGAGAGCCCGATCAGCACCAGCACCAGGGTGATGATCCAGAAGCGGACAATGATCTTCGGCTCGGCCCAGCCCTTGAGTTCGAAATGGTGGTGCAGCGGCGCCATGCGGAAAATGCGCCGGCCGGTGAGCTTGAAGCTGCCAACCTGCAGGATCACCGACACCGTCTCGGCGACGAACACGCCGCCCATGATTACCAGCACCAGTTCCTGGCGCACCATCACCGCGACAGCACCCAAAGCGCCGCCCAGCGCCAGCGCGCCGACATCACCCATGAACACCTGCGCGGGGTAGGTGTTGAACCACAGGAAACCCAGGCCGGCGCCGCCGATGGCAGTGCAGAAGATCACCAGCTCACCCACGCCCTCGACGTAGGGAATGCCCAGGTAGTCTGAATAAATGACGTTGCCCGTGGCGTAGGCGAACACGCCCAGGGCACTGCCCACCAACACGCAGGGCATGATGGCCAGGCCGTCGAGGCCATCGGTCAGGTTCACCGCGTTACTGGTGCCAACAATCACCAGATAAGCCCACAGCACGAAGAACGCGCCCAATGGCAGGCCGACGTCCTTGAGGAAGGGGAAGAACAAGGTCGTTTCGGTCGGGCTGGCGGCGGTGAAATACAGCGCCAGCGCTGCCGCGAAACCGGTAAAGCTGAGCCAGAAATACTTGGCCTTGGCCGACAAGCCCTTGGTGTTGCCCAGCGCAACCTTGCGGTAGTCATCGACAAAACCCACCGCGCCAAAGGCCACGGTGACAAACACCGCAATCCACACAAAGCGGTTGGTCAGGTCTGACCACAACAGGGTGGCAAACACGATGGAGCCGATGATCAGCGCGCCGCCCATGGTTGGCGTGCCGGCCTTGACCAAATGCGTTTGCGGGCCGTCGTCGCGCACCACTTGGCCGATCTGCGCCCGCGACAGGCGGCGGATCACGTACGGCCCGGCCAGCAACGCGACCATCAATGCCGTGAGCACGCCGAGGATGGCCCGAACGGTCAAATACTGAAACAGGTTGAAGCCGCTGTAGATCTGCGTCAGCGCGTCTGTCAGGTGATACATCATGCCGCGGCTTCCTCTGATTGGGCGGGCCGCATCAGGGCCTCGACGCAGCGCTCCATGCGTGCGCCGCGCGAGCCCTTGAAGGCAATGACAATGTCGGCCGGATTGCGTTGTTCCAGTGCAGCCCGCAGCGCATCGATCAGCGGGCCGTGGTCATCAAATGTTTTGGCACCCTCGCCGAAGGCTGCGGCAGCGTTTGCTGCGCCACCACCCAGCGTGAACAAGCGCGTCACGCCGCTCGCCGCGGCTTCGCGCCCGGCTTGTTCGTGTTCGGCGTCGGAATCAGCGCCCAGCTCCAGCATGTCGCCCAGCACCAGCCAGTGCTCGCCGGGTTGCTGGGCCAGCACCGCCAGCGCCGCGCGTAGCGATGTGGGGTTGGCGTTGTAGGTGTCGTCGAGCAAGCGCGCGCCGCTCTCGGCAGTGCGGAAGCTGAGCCGGCCCGCCGGTGGTTTGACGGCCTGCAGGCCAGCCGCAATGTCTTCGAGTTGCAAACCAGCAGCAATGCCGGCTGCCGCTGCCGCCAGCGCATTGGCGACGTTGTGTTGGCCGGGCAAGCGCAACTCGAAACGCAGGCTGCCCAGCGGCGTGCGGGCCTGCACTTCGGAATGGCTGGGGTGTGCGGTCAAATCTTCGATCGCAACATCGGCGTCGGCAGCATGCAGGCCAAACCGCAGCACCCGGCGTGGCGCGGCCATGGCCAGCCACTGATCGGCCGCCGGGTCATCGGCGTTGATGATGGCGATGCCGTCGTCAGCCAAGCCGGAAAACAACTCGCCCTTGGCCTCGACTATGCCTTGCAGGCTACCGAAGCCCTCCAGGTGCGCGCCGCTGGCCTGGGTGACGATGCCGATATTCGGCTTGGCGATTTTGCACAGCGCTGCAATCTCGCCAATGTGGTTGGCGCCCATCTCGATCACTGCGAAGCAGTGCTTGTCGCGCAGCCGCATCAGTGTCAGCGGCACGCCGATGTGGTTGTTCAGGTTGCCCTGCGTGGCCAGCACCGCACCAGCTTGCTCGAAGATGCTGGCCAGCATCTGCTTGACCGTGGTCTTGCCGTTGCTGCCGGTGACAGCAACGACGGGTGTGGCAAGTTGCTGGCGATGCGCCGCGGCCATGGCCTGCAGGCCGGCCAAGCTGTCGGCCACCTCAACTTGTGGCAAAGCGCAATCAATGTGGCGCTCGACCAGTGCCGCGGCGGCACCCAAATTCGCGGCGCGGCGCACGAAATCATGGCCGTCAAAATTCTCGCCGCTCAGCGCCACGTAAAGGTCGCCGCGCGCCAGCGTGCGGGTGTCCTGCGTGACGCCGTCAAAATCGACATCGCCGCCATGCAGCGTGCCGCCAATCGCGCGGGCCACCGCATCAAGCCGCGCCACGAGCCACCTCCTGCATTAATTGCGCAGCGAGGCCACGGTCGGAAAATGGCCTGCGGTCGGCGCCAATAACCTGCTCGGTTTCATGGCCCTTGCCAGCGATCAGCACCACGTCGCCCGGCAGCGCATGCGCCACCGCGTCGCGGATGGCCCGGTCGCGGTCGTGTTCCACCTGCACATGCGTGCGGTCGGCGATACCGTCGAGAATTTGCGCCACAATGTCTTGCGGCGATTCGCGGCGCGGGTTGTCGTCGGTGATCACCACCGCGTCGGCCAAGCGCGCGGCGGCCTCGCCCATTAGCGCGCGCTTGCCGCGGTCGCGGTCGCCGCCGCAGCCAAACACGCAAATCAATTGGCCTTTGCAGTGCGCGCGCAGCGATTCCAGCGCGTGCGCCAAAGCTTGCGGCGTGTGGGCGTAATCGACGACGGCCAGCCGACCGTCCGGCAGCGCAAAGCCTTCCATGCGGCCGGGCACCGTACCCAAGCGCGACAGCGCCTTGCCGATGGCCTCCAACGGCTGGCCTTGATGCAACAACACCAGCGTCGTGGCCAGCAGGTTGTATATGTTGAAGCGCCCGAACAGGCCGCTGCGCACGGGCAGGTCGCCGTCGGCAGTCTTGAGCAAAAACTCCAGCCCGCGCGTGGTTAGCCGGACATCGTCGGCCAGCGCGTAGGCGCCGGACGATGGCGCGTCGCCGCCAATGCCATATACCGCCGAACCGCCGAAGTCGGCCGCCCATTGCGCACCGTGCGGGTCGTCGCGGTTGAAGGCGCGCAACTGCAGTTGCGGCAGGTCGAACAGGCGTCGCTTGGCGGCCGCATAGCGCGCCAGGTCGCCGTGATAATCCAGATGATCGCGGCCGATGTTGGTGAGGATGGCGGCGTCGAAATCCACACCCGTGGTGCGGCCCTGGTCCAGCGCGTGCGACGACACTTCCATCACCATCGCCGGCACGCGCTGATCGACCAGCGTGCGCAGCCAGCGCTGGATGGCAATGGGGTCCGGCGTGGTGTGCGTGGGCAAGGCCATGGCGTCCATCAGGCCGTAACCCAGCGTGCCCATGTAGGCGGCCTGCTGGCCGCAATGGCCCAAGGCGTGGGCGAGCAGATAAGCCGTGGAAGTCTTGCCGTCGGTGCCGGTAATGCCAATGCAATTGAGATGGCGGGACGGGTAGTCGTAGTAGCGCGCGGCAAGTTCGCCGGCGCGGGCGCGCAGGCGCTCCACCGGCCAATTGGGCACCGGCAGTTCCGGCGCCGCACCACCATGATCGCCCTTGTCACTCGGCTCCCAGGCCACGGCAATTGCACCGCGCGCGATGGCCTGCTCTGCGTAATCGAGGCCATGGCCGTCATGCCCTTTGCAAGCCAGGAACAAGCTACCCGGCACCACGCGGCGCGAGTCCATTTCCAAGCCCGAGACCTGCACGCTGGCCGGCACGCCGTCGGCCATACCGTCGAACAACACAGCGGCGTCGCGCGGTTGGTTGGCAGCGCTGCGCATTCTCATGAGCGCACCGCCTTGCTGGCATCGGCCGTCAGCGCCTTGTCGGGCCGCGGCGTTTGCAAATCGGTGGGCGGAATCTGCAACAGGCGCGCCGCGCCGTGCATCACGCGGGAATACACCGGCGCTGCAACCTGGCCACCGTAATAATCGCCTTTGCGCGGCTCGTCGATGACCACCAGCGTCACCACCTGCGGCCGCTCGGTCGGCATCATGCCGGCGAACAACGACAAGTGCGCGTCTTCGGTGTAACCCGTGGCCGTAACCTTGCGCACGGTGCCAGTTTTGCCGGCGACCGCATGGCCTTTGACGGCCGCCGCGGTGGCCGTGCCACCCGGCGCAACAACCTGCTCCAACCAGCGCCGCACCTGCAACGCCGATGTTGCCGACACCACTTGGCGCTCGACCGGGTTGGGCGCGTCCAGCTTGAGCAAAGAGATCGGCCGCAGCCGCCCGTCATCAGCCAGCGCTGCATAGCCGCGCGCCAACTGCAGGGCGGTCACGGCCAGGCCGTAGCCGTAGGCCGACGTTGCAGTGGCAACATCACCCCAATCCGTGAAGTGGTTGAGCACACCGTCGGCCTCGCCGGGGAAGCCAACCTCGGCGCGCTGGCCGAAGCCGAAGGCGTCGTAGGCATCCCAGATGCCCTCGGCGCCCAGTTGCATGCCCACCTTGGCGGCGCCGATGTTGCTGGACTTGAGCAGTACGCCGCCCATGTCCAAATCGCCGTAGCCGCCAGCATCTTTAATGACCAGGCGGCCCATTTTGTGGAAGCCGTTGCCGGTTGCAACGCGGGTCTGGCGTGTCACCACGCCTTGGTCCAGCGCCCAGGCAATCATCAGCGGTTTGACCGTAGAGCCCGGCTCGAAGGTATCGGTGGCCCCGCGGTTGCGCAGGCCCGAAAGTTCCAGCCCACGGCGGTTGTTGGGGTTGAAGCCGGGCTGGCTGGCCATGGCCAGCACCTCGCCAGTGCGCGGGTCCATCATCAACACCAGGCCGCCGCGGGCGTCGTGGCTTTCGACCACGGCCTTGAGTTCGCGGTAGGCCAGGTATTGCAGACGCATGTCGATGGACAGCGTCACCGGCTCGCCGGGTTGCGGCGGGGTGAATTCGGCCAAGTCTTCAACTACGCGGCCGTTGCGGTCACGGATCACCCGGCGCGACCCCGAGTGGCCCTGCAATTGTTCGTTGTAGGCCAGCTCCATACCCTCTTGGCCGTTGCCGTCGATATCGGCAAAGCCGACCAGTTGCGAGGCCAATTCGCCAGCCGGGTAGTAGCGGCGGTATTCACGCTGGGTGAACACGCCTTCGGCATCCACGGCCATCACGCGGCTGGCCTGGGCAGGCGGAATTTGCCGCGCCAGATAGACAAAGCTGCGCTCACCACGGGCGGCCAGATAGTCTTCCAGTTCGGCCGTGGTGCGGCCGGTCAGGCGAGCGATCAGTGGCAACTTCTCGGCGTCACCCAACAGCGCGCGCGGCACCGCCCAGACCGACTCCACCGGCGCCGACAGCGCCAGCGGCTCGCCGCGGCGGTCAACAATTGCGGCGCGGCCGGCAGGCACTTCCAAAGTGCGCTCAAAGCGCTTGGAGCCTTCGTTGGCCAAAAAGTCCTTGTTGAACACCTGCAAGAACCACGCGCGCCCCAACAGCGCCGCGGCGGCGGCCGCAAACAACAGCAGCACAAAGCGGCTGCGCCATGCACTCACATCGCGCGGCTCCAGGTTGGGCATGGCTGCGGGGCGGCGGCTCATGGCTGCTCCACCGCGATGTATTGGGCTGGCTCGGCCATTTGCAGGCGACCGCGCGCCATGGCTTCGACGCGGATCGGGCTGGCCAGCGCGGCTTCCTCAAGTTGCAGTTGCGACCACTCGGTTTCCAGCCGGTCGCGCTCCCAGGCCAGTTGCTGCAAGTCATTCACCAAAGCCCGCGAGCGGTGCTTGGACACCACCACGGCAATCGCAGACACAGTGAGCGCCACCCCCATGAAGACGACAAATACGGTGCGCATCATGTGGCCTGCCCCCGCACACGCTCGGCCACACGCAGCACGGCACTGCGTGCCCGCGGGTTGCCGGCAATCTCTTCGGCATCCGCACGAATGCGGCGCTCGACCCAATTCAATGTTGGCTCCACCCGCGGCGCCACCGGCAGCTTGGGCTGCACAGGCTGCGCGCGGTCGCGCATGAAGCGCTTGACGATGCGGTCTTCCAACGAGTGGAAGCTGATCACCACCAGCCGGCCGCCGTCGGCAAGCACATCCATGGCTTGATCGAGCACCTGCTCCAGTGCGCCCAGCTCGTTGTTGATAAAGATGCGGATGGCCTGGAAGCTGCGCGTGGCCGGGTGAATCTTTTGCGTGGGGTTGGGCGCGACTTTGGCGATGATTTGCGCGAGCTGGCCGGTGGTGGTCAGCGGGTTCTCGTCGCGCGCCGCAACAATGGCGCGGGCAATGCGGCGCGACTTACGCTCCTCGCCATAGGTGTAGAGCACATCTGCAATGGTTTCGGCATCGGCACGCGCCAACCAGTCGGCGGCAGACTCGCCGGCGTCAGTATTCATGCGCATGTCCAGCGGGCCGCTGCGGCTGAACGAAAAGCCGCGCGTGGCGTCATCGAGCTGCGGGCTGGACACGCCAAGGTCCAGCAGCAGGCCATCAACCTTGCCCACCATGCCCAGGTCGTCGGCCCATTGGCCCAAGGTTTCGAAGCCGGTATGGCGAATCTGAAAGCGGCCATCGCTACCGAATTGCTCGCGCGCCACGGCCACGGCTTGGGGGTCTTTGTCGAAGGCGAACAAGCGGCCGTCATTGCCCAGCGCCTGCAAAATCTTCGCGCTGTGGCCGCCGCGGCCGAAGGTGCCATCGACGTACACACCATTGCTGCGCGCACGCCCAAAACGATCAACGCCGCAGAGCGCAAGGGCGTCAACTGCGGCGTCGAGCAAGACGGCATCATGGCCGTGGGTACTCATGTGACCCTCAATGGGGTCGCCGCGCCGGCGGGACTCATCCGGCGTGTGTCGGAGCAGCGCAGCCATCTCACAAACTCACCGTAGCCAGCACCGAATCGAGGTCAACCTCGGCGGCGCGTTCTGGCGAGCAGGCATCGCGCCATGCATCACCCGACCAGATCTGGAACTTGTTGATTTGCCCAACCAAGGCAATCTCGCGGTCGAGCTTGGCCTCGCTGCGCAGTTCGGGCGGCAGCAGCATGCGGCCCTGCTTGTCCAGCTCAATGTCCTTGGCGTAGCCGACGATTCGACGGCGCAAGTACTCCGAGCCGGGATTAGAGGGCAGGTCCAACAGGGTTTGCTGTACGACTTCCCAGGCAGGCAGTGGGTAGAGCATCAGAAAACCGTCCGTCGGCCGGGCGCTGGCAGTGACCTTGAGGCGGCTGGCGCAGTGCTCGGACAGCGGCGCACGATAACGCGCAGGGATCGCCAAGCGCCCCTTTGCATCCATCGTTAATAAGTCTGTGCCACTGAAAGTCGCCACGCGCTGCCTCGCTGCTCGTCGGTTTGCGGTGTGGGTAGCGAACCCACAATTCCCCACAAAATTCCCTCGGCGGCAGGATAGGCGCCCTAACCAAGGCATGT
Organism: bacterium; assembly: GCA_018222345.1. Classification (GTDB taxonomy): domain Bacteria; phylum Pseudomonadota; class Gammaproteobacteria; order Nevskiales; family OUC007; genus JAAFAL01. The sequence goes on along the minus strand of JAAFAL010000033.1, from coordinate 14,189 downwards.
CAAGACAATGACAACAACAAACAACTGCTCAAAAAAGCAGTAGAAACAGAAACTTAGGAAAGCGACTTACAGCAGGTTTTGGCCCTCAAGTCAATCCACAAATCAATGACTTACAACGCTCTCTTAAAGCAAACTTTACGGTTTTTTAGCGCGCAAGAGGTCAAAATGGTGGGGCGAAGTGGGAGCGCGCGCCCATGCCGCCATCCGACGAACGGTAATTTGGCCAAAATCAGCTCAAAATCACGCGTTGCAAAGGCAAAAAGCGCTAGACTGCGCCGCGAGCCAGCCGGGCAACCGCTGCGTGCCTTGCGCACGGGGAGGAAAGTCCGGGCTCCACAGGGCAGAGCGCCAGGTAACGCCTGGGCGGCGCAAGCCGACGGCCAGTGCAACAGAGAGCAAACCGCCGATGGCACGCAAGTGCACAGGTAAGGGTGAAAGGGTGCGGTAAGAGCGCACCGCGCGGCTGGTAACAGCCGTGGCACGGTAAACCCCGCTCGGAGCAAGACCAAATAGGGAGGTGTTGGCGCGGCCCGCGTTGCCTCCGGGTAGGTTGCTTGAGGCTGCCGGCGACGGCAGCCCTAGAGGAATGGTTGCCCACGACAGAACCCGGCTTACAGGCTGGCTCGTTTTTTCTCCCCCTGCCCCGGCCACCGTTGGCGCAAGCCACAATGGCTCCAGCCCGACGTGATAACGGCAATCATGGGCTTACAAGTTCTAACAAGCGGTCACGTAAAACATTCGGGTCAGCACTCGGCCCGCAGCAATTCAGGCAAATTGGTGGATGACATGACCGAAAAAATGACCGTAAGCAGCGGCAACGTATTCGAAGACCTGGGCTTTGACCCGGACGAGGCCGCAGCGATGCACGCACGCGAATCGCTGCTCATCGCACTGGAAAAGAACTGCGCAAGCGCGGCAAGAAGCAACGAGAACCTGCCGAAGAACTTGGGGTGCCACGAACCAGGATCTCCGAAGGGCTGAATCGAAAAACGGATCGATTCAGTGCGGACAAGCTTGTTTCGTTGCTACATCGGGCTGGTAAGCGTGTCGAAATTCGTATCGTTTAGTTGGTTTCCAGCCCCATGCGGCCGGCCGATCTCTATTTGGATGCTGCCGAATTGTCCGAACTGAAGCTGTTATTTAAGATTTTCCAACAATTCGAATTATTGAACCACGCCACGAAACTCTATTCGAAGCGCATCAATGCCTTGGCGATGAGTAACGTACCGACGACAAGTAATTAGGGTTTGTCCCTGACGGTTCCCGCCGGCACTAGCGGTGTTTACCCCCCCCCAGCTTCATGTTAATTTCACCTCAATTGGATGACATCACGCTCCCTTTGATGCAGAGGAACTTGTCATGCGCACCCAGCAACTCGTCGCAATTCTTGCGGCAATAACTTTGACCGCATGCGGCGGTGGTGGTGGAGATGGCAGCGGGCCATCGGGATTCTGTAACGGCAGCTTTTCCGGCAGCCAGTTGGTCGTGGACGATTCCGCTTGTCCAAACTGCGAAATCAGCAATTCGAACAACACTATCGACGACAACGGCAATACCTTCATGACAGTCACATTTCCGCCCAGCGGAGGTCAAATGCGTCTGCGCGCCGACCGGCGAGACGGCAGTGCATTCCCGCAAAGTTCGTCGCCGGGCTCATTGATGCTGTACCCCAGCGGCAATTTCGGCCAGTCCGGAACCCAAACGCAATTATATATGGGGGACCAGCCTGCCGGCGCAGGAAATCAAACGACAACCGTCGGGTCTCCACCAGGCGCAGGCACCGAAACATATTACCCAGCGATACCGACAAGCGACTTTGACGCCATTGAGGTCTTGTTTTCGATAACCGGAAATGCTGAGCCTGAGACGGTTCTGTTCTTTGAAACCTGCGGTGATGGCTGATCAGCCGTTGCAAACTACAGTGACACGATGGAACAACGCCAAGTTAAGCCATTCCAATTACACTAATTTTTGGGCGCTGAGCGACGCTGACTTTCTCCCAAGCTGTTACTGATTGCGGGGGTAAATCTAGTTCTTTTCGCTCAGTACCAGCGCCCGCTGGTACGCTGCGTTGCGCCGCCCCCCGGTCAGTTTGGCGGCCAACCCGGCAGCCTGCTTTGCAGGCAACTCAGCCAGCAACACCGTCACAACGCGATCTAACTCGGCGTCATTGTCGTCTTGCTCGCCTGCACCGCCGATCAACAAAACAATCTCCCCCCGCTGCTGGTTCGAGTCGGCATCCACTGCCGCACGCACAGCACCCAGCGTGTCACCCAACACCGTCTCAAATTGCTTGGTCAGCTCGCGCGCCACGGCTGCCGGGCGGTCGGCGCCCAGTTCGGCTTCGGCATCGGCCAGACTGGCGGCAATGCGATGCGGGGCTTCGAAGAACACATGCGTGGCCTGCACCTTGGCGAGACCAGCAAACACTTTCCGGCGTGCAGTTGATTTGGCGGGCAAAAAACCACCGAAACAAAATTGATCGGTCGGCAGGCCGGCAGCAGAAAGCGCGGCGATGACGGCCGACGCGCCAGGCACCGGCACCACGGGCACGCCGGCAGCCCGCGCTGCTCGCACTAGCGGAAAGCCGGGGTCGGAAATCAGCGGGGTGCCGGCGTCCGAGATGAGTGCCAGTGACTCGCCAGTTTGCAGGCGCGCGATGATGCGCCCTGCTGCATCGTTTTCGTTATGCACATGCATGGATTGCAACGGTACGCGGCTGCCAATGTGGCGCATGAGCGCGGCACTGGTGCGCGTGTCTTCCGCCAAAATCGCATCAACACTGCACAAAATCTGCGCTGCGCGCTGGGTGATGTCACCCAGGTTGCCTATGGGCGTGGCCACTACGTAAAGGTGGCCGGGCTGGACGGTTTGCACACTCATGCCCGCGGTTGCCGTGCTGCTTGGTAGAATCGCGCCATCATGATCACGGCACTCTACCCCAGCGCGCTGCGCCGGCCCACGCCCACGCTGAGCCTGCTGGTGCTGGCCTTGGCCGGTGGCGTGCTGGCAGGCTGCGCTTCAGGCCCGGCGGCGCAACCAGCCACACAGTCGCCCACGGCCGTGCCCAGCAATGGCACCGCTCGCGCCGACGCCTTGCTGGCACAAGCAGCCAACACCCAAAGCAGCGATCCCGCGGCTGCCGCCAAGCTGCGCCTGCAGGCTGCGGCTTTGTATGCCGACAACAGCGCTTGGCCGGCACTGCAACGCACATTGGGCTTGCTGAGCAAAACCGAACTTGAAGCGCCCGACCGCGCACTGCGCAAGGCCCTGCGCGCGCAGTTGCGGCTGGGGCAAGGGCGCGACCCGCTCAAAGCATTGGACGGCATTCCGGCGCCTCAAGCAGATTTCCCACCGGCCACCAATGCCAGAATTCAGGCCGCGTACGCCCAGGCCTTGCTGGCCGTTGGCGATGTTGCCGCGGCTGTGGGGGCGCTCGTCGAGCGCGAGAATTATCTGCCCACGCCGCGCGCCCGCGAAGCCAACCGCGAGCAGCTTTGGGCGATGTTGCTGGAAGCCCCGCTAGGCGGCGGCGCGTTGCAAGCCCGCGACGACAGCTCGCCCACCGCGCTGGGCTGGATTGCCTTGGCACGGATTGCGCGCTCGGCGTGGATTGATTCAACGGCGCTGGACAGTGCCTGGCTGGATTGGCAGCAACAATTTGCGCCCCACCCTGCGCAGCCAGACTTTGTGAACCGCGCGCAACAATTGGCTGGCCGCAGCGTGCGGATGCCGCAAAACGTGGCCTTGCTGCTGCCGCAAACAGGCCGCCTGGCCACTCCCGCCGCAGCGGTGCGCGATGGCTTCATGGCTGCCTGGTTGCAGGCAGGTGGCGGCCCGCGCGTACAAGTGCTGGATACCGAAACCGCCGACATTGCCACGCTGGTGGAGCGCGCCCGCGCTGCGGGTGCGGAGGTCATCGTTGGCCCCTTGCGCAAAGACCGCGTGGAACAATTGATGCAGCTCAACCTGGGCGGCCTGCCGGTGTTGGCGCTCAACCGCGTGGAAACATCAACACAAGCATTGCAAGACACTGCGCAAAGCAATGGCTTCCGGCCTTTGCTGGGCAACAGCGTGTTTCAATTTGCACTGGCGCCCGAAGACGAAGCGCGGCAGGTTGCCGACACCGCGGTGAGCCAAGGCCTGAGACGCGCGATTGCGCTAGCGCCCGACAATGACGCCGGCCGGCGCACGCTGGACGCGTTCCGCATCCGCATGGCCGAGCAAGGTGGGCAGACGGTTGACGCACGCCTGTTTGAGGACGACACCAAAGATTTTTCGGATGCCATCCGCGCGATGCTGGACCTGCAAGCCAGCCGCGGCCGTGCCCGTGAGATTGCCAAGGCGCTGGGCGAGCAGCCCGAGTTCCAACCGCGCCGCCGCAGCGATGTCGATTTTGTCTTTGCGCCCGTGCGCGAGGCTGATGCGCGGCAGATCAAACCGCAGCTCAAGTTCCACTTTGCTGGCGACCTACCGGTTTACGCCACCTCGCGTATCAACGATGGTGGCCGCTCGCCCGGTAGCAATGCCGACATCGACGGTGTGCGCTTTGTCGATAGCCCGTGGGTGCTCGACGACAGTAATGCTTTGGATGCCCTGCGCGCGCCCATCGCCGAATACTGGCCGCGCCGCTCCGAGGCGATGCCGCGGCTATATGCGTTTGGCATCGACGCGTTTCGCTTGCTGCCGCTCATCCAAGCCGGCGAAGTCAGCGGCGAGCAATTCATCCCGGCCGCCAGCGGCGACCTATTTATCCGCAGCGACCGCACCATCGGCCGCAGCTTGCTGTGGGGCGTGTTTGAAAATGGCGAGCCAACACGCGCGTTGCCCACCGACGATGCTGGCTAAGACTTGGCGTCGGCGGCGCGGCGACGACGCCGAGGCGCGCGTGCAACACCATATGGAAAGCCACGGCTACAAATTGGTGCATCGCAATTGGCAATGCCGCCTGGGTGAATTGGACCTAGTGATGCAGCGCGGCGACACGCTGGCGATTGTCGAGGTGCGCCAACGCGCCAATGACAACTTTGGTGGTGCTGCCGCCAGCGTGACAACTGCCAAGCAACGCAAACTGGTGCAAGCCACCCGCGCGCTGCTGGCCCAAGATGCCAAGCTGGCGCAGTGCAATATCCGTTTTGACGTGGCCGCCATTGACGGTGACGCAGACATTCAGTGGATTGAAAATGCCTTCGACGCCGCCTGAGCCCTTGCCGCAAAACATCGTGGCCGACTTGCGGGCCGCTCTGCCCGCGGACGCGCTACTGACCGACCCCGCGGACTGCCTGCCGTACGGCTACGACAACTCACGCCGCGTGGCTTGCCCGCAGGCGGTTGCCTTGCCTACAACAACCGAGCAAGTCGCCGCCGTGGTCAAGGCTTGCCACACGCACCAAGTACCGGTGGTTACCCGCGGCCGCGCGACGAATACGGTGGGCGGCACGGTGCCAATCCACGGCGGCCTAGTGTTGTCGCTGGAGCGCATGGCGCAAATCATCGCCATTCGCCCCGACGACCGCTTGGCTGAAGTCGAAGCTGGCGTCATCAATGGCGAACTACAAACCGCCTTGGGTGAGCACGGGTTCTTCTGGCCGCCGGACCCGACCAGCGCCGGTTATTCCAGCGTTGGCGGCAACCTGGCCTGCAATGCGGCCGGGCCGCGGGCGGTCAAGTACGGCACCTGCCGCGACAATGTGCTGGGCCTGCAATTCGTCGATGGCCGCGGGCGCATCATCAACACCGGCGTTTACACCACCAAGGGTGTCGTGGGCTACGACCTGACCCGGTTGATGGTGGGCTCGGAAGGCACGCTGGGCATCATCACCAAAGCGGTTTTGGCCATTACGCCGGTCGCCGAGGAAAAACGCACGCTGCGCGGCCTGTACGACAGCGTCACCACGGCCGGCGATGCCGTGGCGCGCATCATGGCGCAGCCCGAGATACCGTGTGCGCTGGAGTTCATCGACACCGCATCCATCGAAGTGATCCGCAACAACGTACGCGATGCCGAGGTGGACTTGCCGCCGGATGCCGCAGCGATGTTGATGATCGAGGTTGATGGCTCCGCCGATGCCATCGGCCCCGCGATGGCCGCCGTGGAAGCCGCAGCGCGCGGGCCAGGCCTGGTCGAGCTGAAAACCGCCACCACCGCCGACGAGATTGCTGCGCTGTGGCAAACCCGCAAGGCGCTGTCACCCGCGCTACGCAAACTGGCGCCGAAAAAGATCAACGAAGACGTCGTGGTGCCGGTGTCGCGCATGCCGGAGCTAATCGACGGCCTGGGCAAACTCAGCGCTGAGCACAAGGTGCGCATCGTCAACTTCGGCCATGCCGGCAACGGCAATCTGCACGTCAACCTGCTGGGCGAAGAGGCCGACCTGCCACGCATGCACACCTGCCTGGATGCGGTGTTCGACCTAGTGCTACAACTGGAAGGCACGCTGTCCGGCGAGCACGGCGTAGGCATCGAGAAGCGGCCGTTTATCGCCCGCGAAATTTCGGGTGACGCGCTGGATTTGATGCGCAGTTTGAAGGGTGTGTTTGATCCGGCGGGGATCATGAACCCTGGGAAATTGCTGCCGGATTGAGCCGGGTCGGCCGCTCACGCGGCCTGTCGGGTCACTCGCCGCTGCGCGGCTTCTTTGGTTCTTCGTAGATTGACGGGAATCCACCTTTGACCGAGTCTGCCCTACCCTCATCCGCCCTGCGGGCACCTTCTCCCAATGGGAGAAGGATCGTTTCTCCCCTCTCCTATTGGGAGAGGCCTGCGTAGCAGGATGCGGAGCGAAGCGACGGGGTGAGGGGATGTTTCGGCTAGTTGTGCTTTGATGGCTCACCACTTGTCGGCTATCCATGGCCTCGAAGCCACCTGATGCCCTCCAGCCGGACGCCCTACTTCACAACAGTGAGGTGCCCGCGTTTTTGCCCGGTTGCTTCTTCGGCTGGTTTTGACTCGGCGGGCTGTTCGGCTTCCGCATCCGGCAATTCGTCGGTTTCAACACCGTCAAACATCATGCCCTCAGCCGTGTCGCGGCCGTAAATGGCCAACACCGCGCCGGGCGGCACGTGAATGCTCATGGCGCGGCCGCCAAAGCGGGCTTCGAAGCTGATCCAGTCGTTGCCGATATTGAATTGGCGTACCGCACCTGGGTCGATGTTGAGGACGATCTTGCCGTCCTTTTCGTAACCCTGTGGCACCGACACGCCCGGCGCATCGGTGGCTACCAGCAGGTGTGGCACCAAATTGTTGTCGAGCAGCCACTCGTACATCGCCCGCAGCAAGTACGGGCGACGCGATGTGGTCTTGATGTCGGTGGGGCCGATGTCGGTCATGGCAGCGGCGTGGCCAGGCGTATGCGCCTAGCTCAGGCGCCCATTTCCTGTTCGATTTCGGTCAGGCTGGCAACAAATGCCGGGCGCGCAAACAAGCGGTCGGCATATTCTTGCAGCGGCGCAGCCGACGCAGGCAGCTTGACGCCCAGAGCCTTGATGCGCCACAGCAGCGGTGCCAGTGCGCAATCGACCAGCGAGAACTCGTCGCTCATCCAGAACTTGGTCTTCTCGACACCACCGACTAGGCCAGTCACGGCGGCTTGCAGCTCTTTGCGTGCAGCGCGCACCTTGGCGGCTGTGCCGGTTTCGATAATTGCAGCCTGCTGGTAGTAGTCGGTGCGAATCAACTCGATGGCCTGGCGGGCTTGCGCACGTTCGGTGGGGTCGATAGGCATCAGCGGCGGATGCGGGAAACGCTCATCGACATATTCGAGGATGGTGCGGGTATCCGACAACACCAGGTTACGGTCGATCAGCACTGGCAGATCAGCGCGTGCGTCGAGGCGCAGCGAGGCGAGGTCTTCGTTGCCGTCGCCGGGCTTGAGGAACTGCACATCGACATTGGCGATGTTCTTTTCCTGCATCAGCAGCCGCACCATGTGCGACAGCAGGCCCGACGGGCGTGAGAAAACAGTGACAACCGCGCGGCGGTTGGCGAGGATTCCGGTATCGGCCATTTAGTGTACGTCCTTCCAGTATTCGCGCTTGAGCAAGTAGGCGAGGATGAACAGGCCTATCAGGTAAGCGATGACTTTGACGCCCAGATTCTGCCGGTCAACTTTGCCCGGCTCGGCGGCGTAAGCCAAAAAGTTGGTGATGTCGCCGGCTACCTTGCGGTATTCGGCGGTATTGAGGCTGCCCTCTTCAAGCGTCTTGAAATTGGGCTTTGCGGGGCCGTGGCCGCCGCCGTGGTCTTCGTCGTCGTGTGGTGCCAACGCCTTCCAGCCTTCGAGTTGCCACAGCACGTGCGGCATGGACGCACCCGGCAGCATGACGTTGTTGACGCCTAGCGGCTTGGCAGGATCGACGTAGAAGGTCAGCAGGTAGCTGTAGATCCAGCTTGGCCCACGCGAGCGCGCGGTCAAGCTGAGATCAGGCGGCGCCTGGCCAAACCATTTGGCGCCTTCTTCGGCCGGCATGGCGGTGTGGATGTGCTGGCCCGGCTTGGAACCATCGAAGATCAGGTTCTCTTCGACCAGTTCCAGCGGCATGTCCAGATCTTTGGCCATGCGCTGGTAACGCAGGAACTCCAGGCCGTGGCAGCCGGAGCAGTAGTTCATGAAGTACTTGGCGCCGCGCTGCAGCGATGCGTCGTTACGCAGTTGCGGCTTGAAGCTGTACGGCGGCTCGGCGCCACCCGCGGCCAGCACGGGTGCAGACAGACCCAGCAGGCAAATCAATGTAATCAGTCGTTTCATTGTTTTGCTCCTCAATGTCCGTCTGTCAGGCGCTCGGGCACGGGCTTTTGCGTACCCATGCGCGACACCCATGGCAGGCTGATGAAGAATGCGAAGTAGATGATGGTTCCAACACGAGCTTGGATGATCTTCGAAGCCGTCGTCGGCTCGGTACCCAACTTGAACAGCAGCAGGCAGGCCGCGGTGAACAAGGCCAGCGACACCTTATAAGGCGTGCCCTTGTAGCGGATGGACTTGGCATCGCTGCGGTCCAGCCACGGCATCGCGAACAGGATGAATACCGCACCGAACATGACGATGACGCCCAGCAGCTTGTCGGGCACCGCACGCAACATCGCGTAGAAGTGGGCGAAGTACCACACCGGCGCAATGTGATCCGGCGTCACCGACGGGTTGGCCTCGACGAAGTTCGGCGCCTCAATAAAGTAGCCGCCGCCCTCGGGGACAAAGAACACCACTACCGAGAACAGAATCATGAAGAAGACCGCCCCCATGATGTCCTTGACCGTGTAGTACGGATGGAACGGAATGCCATCTTTCGGGATGCCGTTTTCGTCCTTGTTCTCCTTGATCTCGATGCCGTCGGGGTTGTTTGAACCCACCTCGTGCAGCGCCATGATGTGCGCGACAACCAAGCCAACCAGCACGAATGGCACGGCGACCACGTGCAGCGAGAACAGGCGGTTAAGCGTGGCGTCGGACGGCACATAGTCGCCCTGAATCCAAACCACCAGGTCAGGCCCGATCACCGGGATGGCACCAAACAGGCTGATGATCACCTGCGCACCCCAGTAGCTCATCTGGCCCCAAGGCAGCACGTAACCCATGAAGGCTTCAGCCATCAGCGCCACGTAGATCAGGCAACCGAAGATCCAGATCAGCTCACGCGGCTTGCGGTAACTGCCGTAGAGCAACGCACGGAACATGTGCAGATAGACAACGACAAAGAACGCCGACGCACCGGTGGAATGCATGTAGCGAATCAGGTCGCCCCATGGCACGTCGCGCATGATGTACTCGACACTGCCGAACGCCAGGGTGGCGTCGGGCTTGTAGTGCATGGTCAGGAAGATGCCCGTGAGCAACTGGTTGACCAGCACCAACATGGCGAGCCCGCCAAAGTAGTACCAGAAGTTGAAGTTCTTCGGCGCGTAATACTCGGAGATGTGGTCTTTCCACATCTTGGTGAGCGGGAAGCGGTCGTCGATCCAGCCCAAGAAGCCGGTCGTTTTATGCGGGTTGGCTTGAATACCCATTACGCAGCTCCGGTATCAGTCGGGTCTTCGCCAATGACGATGGTGTTCTCATCAGCGTAGCGATGCGGCGGCACGACCAGATTGGTCGGTGCAGGCACGCCCTTGTAAACGCGGCCCGAAATATCGAACTTGGAGCCATGACAGGGGCAGAAGAAGCCACCCAACCACTCGCCTGGCACGTCGGCCGCATCGGCATCGGGGCGGAATAGCGGCGAGCAACCCAAGTGCGTGCAGCGGCCGATCATCACCAGAACTTCTGGTTTGATGGCGCGCTCGGCACCGGTAATGTATTCCGGCTGCTGCGGTTGCTGCGAATCGGGGTCTGCGACTTCGCCAGTCAACTGCGACAGCGTGCCCAACATGTCGGGCGTGCGCTTGACGATCCACACCGGGCTGCCGCGCCACACGTAAGTCACGCGGGCGCCGTCCTCAACCTTGCTGATGTCAGCGGTCACTGGTGCGCCTAGCGCCTTTGCGCGTTGGCTGGGGGCCATGCTGGACAAAAACGGCACCGCCACCATGGCCGCGCCTGCGCCACCCACCACGGTGGTTGCCAGAGTCAGGAACCGACGCTTTCCAGCATCGACGCCATCGACAGTTGCTTCACTCATGCTGCCTCTTCCGAAAGAAAACACGCCAACGCCATGCCGGCGCGCAGAGCGCGCAATCACCTTGCCGCGTGTCAGCCGATGTCCCCGGACAGGCTGGCGCGCAGCAATCTGTGGATTGCGCAAACGGTGGCGAAGATTAACACAGCGTGCGGTTTTTTCCAGCCCGCGGTCGTGCTAAACCAATGTTTTCAGCAACTTGCGTTGGTTTGGCTAAATTCGAGATTCAGCCGATTGCGCATGCGCTTCCAGCCCTTCGGCCCTAGCCAACACCGCCGATAGCCGCCCTAGCCGCGCCGCGCCCGCGGCACTAGCCTGAATAATGCTGCTGCGCTTGCAAAAGTCGGCCACGCCCAGCGGCGATGAAAACCGCGCCGCGCCGCCCGTGGGCAGCACGTGGTTCGGGCCCGCACAGTAATCACCAAAGGCTTCCGGCGTGTGGCGGCCCATGAAGATCGCGCCGGCGTGGCGGATGTGCCCCAACAACGTCTGCGGGTCGGCCACCGACAATTCGAGATGCTCGGGCGCCAGGCGGTTGCTGATGTCGGCGGCCTGCTCCAGCGAATCGACTCGTACCAAAGCGCCGCGCGCTTTCAGCGCCGCTGCAATGATTTTGGCGCGTGGCTGCGTTGGCAGCAGGCGATCGATTGCCGCCTCGACAGCATCCAGAAACGCCGCGTCGGGCGACACCAACACCGACTGCGCATCTTCGTCGTGCTCGGCTTGGCTGAACAAATCCAGCGCAATCCAGTCGGCGTCTGTTTCGCCATCACAGATGATCAAAATCTCGGATGGCCCGGCCAGCTTGTCGATGCCAACGCGGCCAAAAACCAAGCGTTTGGCGGCGGTTACGTAGGCGTTGCCTGGTCCCACAATTACATCCACGGCAGGCACGGTTTGCGTGCCGTAGGCCATGGCTGCAATGGCCTGCGCCCCGCCCAGCCGAAACACGCGATCGACGCCCGCCACATGCGCGGCAGCCAGCACCCATTGGTTGATGGCGCCATCAGGCGTCGGCGCCACCATGATCAGTTCGCTCACGCCAGCCACCTTGGCAGGCACTGCGTTCATCAATACCGACGATGGATAGCTGGCCTTGCCACCCGGCACGTAAAGGCCGGCACGATCGACTGGCGACACCACTTCGCCCAGCACGGTGCCGTCATCATCGGTGTACTGCCACGACTCGGCCTTTTGCCGCTGGGCGAAGTCGGCGATGCGGTCGTGCGCCGCTTGCAGGGCATCGCGCTGCTCGGCGCTCAGGCCATCCCATGCCGCCTCCAACTCCGCCAACGGAACCTCAAGCCCGGCGACGGACGCAGCCTGCATCCGGTCAAAGCGATTGGTGTATTCGAGCACGGCAGCGTCGCCACGCTTGGCCACATCGGCGCAAATAGCCTCGGCCGCTTCACGAACTTCCGGCCGCTCGGCGGCATCGCTGCGCGCCAAGGCCGCGACAGCAGCGTCAAAACCGGCGTCAGCCGCATCAAGGCGCGCAATATCAACCATCGGCGTTCACACTGCGCTCAATATCAGCAATCAAGGCACTGAGCGGCGCGTGTTTGACCTTCATCGAAGCCTTGTTGACCACCAGGCGCGAGGTCACGTCTGCAATGTGATCCAGCTCTTCCAAACCGTTGGCACGCAGCGTATTGCCGGTATCCACCAGATCAACGATCACGTCGGCCAGCCCAACCAGCGGCGCCAGCTCCATCGAGCCGTACAGCTTGATCAGTTCCACCTGCTGGCCGCGATCGGTGAAATAGCGCCGCGTGGCTTCAATGTATTTTGTGGCCACGCGCAGCCGGCGACGGCCGACGTTCATGCAACCCGGCTTACCCGCAAGGCTCAAGCGACACGCTGCAATGCCCAAGTCCAGAGGCTCGTAGAGGGCGTCGCCGCCGTGCTCGACCAACACATCCTTGCCCGCCACGCCGGCATCCGCCGCGCCATGTTCCACAAAGGTGGGCACATCGGCGGCGCGGATCACAATCAACCGCACATCGCCACGCGTGGTGTCGAACATCAACTTGCGACTGCTGCGCGGGTCTTCCACCGGCTCGATGCCGGCGGCGGCCAACAGCGGAAGCGTATCGTCGAGAATGCGGCCTTTGGACAGGGCGAGAGAAAGCATTGGAATTGGCTTGCTGGGAATTGCGGCGCGGGATTATCGCATCCGATGACAGCAATGGCGCGTCACGCGTTCAAACGCCGAATCTTTGCCCCCAACTGCGCCAGCTTTTCCTCAATGCACTCATAGCCACGGTCGATGTGATAAATCCGATCGACTACGGTTTCGCCGTCGGCGGCCAGTGCGGCAATCACCAGGCTAGCCGAGGCACGCAGGTCGGTGGCCATCACCGGGGCCGACTTCAGCCGCGGCTGCCCGCGGACGATGGCGGTGTTGCCCTCCAGCGAAATGTCAGCGCCCATGCGCTGCAATTCGGGCACGTGCATGAAGCGGTTTTCGAAGACGTTTTCGGTGACGGTGCCGACACCGTCTGCCACCGCATTGAGCGCGCAGAATTGCGCCTGCATGTCGGTGGGAAACGCCGGGTGCGGCGCGGTGTGGACGCTGACCGCGCGCGGGCGCTGGCCGTGCATGTTGACCTCGATCCAGTCGTCGCCGGTTGAAACCTCGGCGCCAGCGGTTTCGAGTTTGCCAAGCACGGCGTCGAGCAAGCTGGGCCGCGTGTCGCGCACTTTGACGCGACCTTGGGTGAGCACACCGGCGACCAGGAAGGTGCCCGTCTCAATACGATCCGGCACCACCCGGTGCTTGGCAGCGTGCAATGCATCAACGCCTTGAATGCGGATGGTCGTGGTGCCGTCGCCTTCGATTTGCGCACCCATGGCGCGCAGGCAATCGGCCAGGTCAACCACCTCGGGCTCGCGGGCAGCGTTTTCCAAGACGGTTTCGCCTTGCGCCAGCGTGGCCGCCATCATCAGATTTTCGGTGCCGGTAACCGTGACCGTTTCCATGACGATGCGCGTGCCCTGCAGGCGGCCGGCCTTGGCATCGATGAAGCCGGCTTCGACGTCGATGGTTGCGCCCATTTTGCGCAGGCCGGCAATGTGAATATCCACCGGCCGCGCGCCAATTGCGCAGCCACCCGGTAGCGCAACCCGTGCTGCGCCGTGGCGGGCCAGCAGCGGGCCGAGCACCAGTATGGAGGCGCGCATGGTCTTGACCAACTCGTAGGGCGCCTCATGCGAAGTGAGGTTTTGCGCATGCACGTGCACGCCATATTTCTCGTCGATGGTGATGTCGGCGCCCAACTGGCCCAGCAGGCGGTTGGTCGTCGTCACATCTTCGAGATGCGGCACATTGCTGATGTCCAGAGGTTGATCCGACAGCAGCGCGGCGCACAGAATCGGCAGCGTGGCGTTCTTGGCGCCCGAGGCGCGCACCTCACCATCCAACGGGCCACCGCCGGTAATCGCGAGTTTCTTCACCGGGCTTCCTTATTCAGCACGCGTAGTCAGCTGCAACGCGTGGATATCTGTACCCATGCGCGCGCCCCGCGCTGCATACACCATGCCGTTCTGCGCCAACTGCGGCTTGCCGGCAAAGTCGG
>JAAFAL010000002.1 GCA_018222345.1 bacterium | reverse complement strand
CAGCCAGCGGCGAAACCTGACAGTGCGATTGGCGTGGCAACTCAAGCAACCTGAGAGCACAACGCAGTCTTGGCGCAGGCAAGCCTGCTCCTACATGCAACTGCAACTCGCAGCGCCACAACCACTAACTGGATTCCCGCCTGCGCGGGAATGACGGGTGTGTTTTCGTTGCGCCTAGCGCCGTTCCCGCTGATCTGCGATGAAGCCTATCTGGCGACCTGAACGATTTTCATGGTGTTGGTGCCACCCGGCCCGTCAAAGTCGCCTTTGGTAGCCAGTAGGCGATCGCCAGGTTGAATTAAACCGCGTGATTGCAGGCAGCTTAGGGCGTCCTGAACCGGTTTGGTTGACGACTCCAGATGATCGGGATCGAACGGAATCGGATAAACACCACGGCACAGGCACATTTTGCGTAGCGTGGCGTCCCAGCGGGTCATTGCATAAATGGGGATGCGCGTGCCCTGGCGCGACATCAACAATGCCGTCGCCCCGGATTCGGTGAGCGCCATGATGGCGTTGGCGTGCATGTGCTGGGCGGTGTACATCGTTGCCATGGCAATAGCTTCGTCGGTTTCGGTGAAGTGCTCGTCTTCATTGGCGGAAGCGCGCGCAGTCACGTGCTGCTTTTCGGCGCCTACGCAAACGCGGTGCATGGCCTGCACAGCCTTGATCGGGTACTGACCAGCCGCAGTTTCGGCCGAGAGCATTACAGCGTCGGTGCCATCCATCACCGCATTGGCGACATCCAATACCTCGGCCCGCGTGGGAATCGGGCTGTTGATCATCGATTCCATCATTTGTGTAGCGGTGATCACGACCCGGTTGAGATCACGCGCCATGGCAATCAGGCGCTTTTGTACGCCGGGCAACTCTGCGTCGCCAATTTCCACGCCCAGATCACCGCGTGCCACCATCACGCCGTCAGAGGCGCGCACAATGTCTTCCAAGGCGTCCAATGCCTCGGCGCGCTCTATTTTTGCGATTAGTCCGGCTTTTAAACCGGCGTCTTCACACAGCGCACGCGCAGCTTGCATGTCGGCTGCGCTGCGGGGAAACGAGACGGCAACAAAATCAACCCCCAGCTCGGCGGCCAGCAGTACGTCTGCGCGGTCTTTGTCGGTTAGCGCATCGGCCGACAGGCCACCACCCAAGCGGTTAATACCCTTGCGGTCGGACAACAAACCGCCGGTGACGACCTCGCAGTGCACACTAGGCGCCTCGACGCGGGTGACGGCAAGCCGAATGGCACCGTCGTTGAGCAGCAAGGTGTCGCCTGCGCTGACGTCGTCGAGCAATTGCGGATAACTGATGCCGACGCGCTCGGCGGTGCCGCTCTTGGCATCCAGGCTGGTGTCCAGCGTGAACTCGGCACCCTCCAACAATTGCACGTGGCCATCGACAAAACCCTCGATACGGATTTTCGGGCCTTGCAGGTCGGCGAGGATGGCCACGTTGCGCTGCGCTTTGGCGGCTGCTTGTCGCACCGCTGCGACGCGCTGGCGGTGCAAGTCGTGTGTGGCGTGGGAAAAGTTGATGCGTACTACATCAACGCCTGCTTCAATCAGCTTATCCAGACCGCCGGGGTGGTCGGTGGCGGGCCCGATGGTTGCGACAATCTTCGTGCGTCTGCTCATACCGAAACGCTAGCACGATGCATGTGACCGCGTTGTGGCGGGATTGAGTCGCCTAGCAGCCTGTCGGGCTTTCGGGATCGTCGCGAGAATTCGTAGCAAATTCCGCGAAGTCGCACAGGCTGCTAGATAGCGAGTTTGCTGCGCAACACTTGGCCGGAATAAGAAGGCGCGCCGTCGGCTTGCTCCGCAGCATGAATGAGTTTGCAGATCTCGGTATTGATCGGCGCTTCAAGTTGGTTTGTTTTGGCCAGCCGCACCACTTCGCCATTGAGGTAATCCACCTCGGTGGCGCGACCGCGGTTGAGGTCGTCCCACATCGACGACCGCGCTTGCGGATCGATTTTGACCATTTGCGCGGCAACGCGCTGGAACAACCAGGTGGGTAGGCGCAGCACATGCGGCGTGAGTTTCGGCAACAAGCGCCCGGACCGCTGCACTGAAACGCCGGCCTGCTTGAGCAAGCTCAAGGCCTCGCGCTGCGCCGCTGCGGTTACCCGCCGCAAATCGCGGTCGGCCAATTGAGCCTTGAGCGGCAGCCCGCTGAGCGCATTGGTGGCGTTATTCAGATTGATCACCAACTTGCCCCACTGCACGCCGACAATGTCCGGAGCTACCGCCGCCGCAAGCCCGGCAGCTTGCAAGGCGGCAACCACCTGCTCGGCACCGGCCTGGAACTCGAGTTGCCCACTGGTGCCGTTGTGGAAGTG
The DNA here is from genome assembly GCA_018222345.1 of bacterium. GTDB lineage: Bacteria > Pseudomonadota > Gammaproteobacteria > Nevskiales > OUC007 > JAAFAL01. Next base: position 67,749 of record JAAFAL010000002.1, on the reverse strand, counting down.
CGCCGGCGCATCCCAAACCACGTTGTACGGCACCATCGCCGCCAGCACGGTGTGATTCGGCAAGTGTTCCCGCAGGATGTGCGGGTTGCGCACGCCGTTTTGCAAGCTGATGACGACGCAATCTTGACCGATCACTGGCGCGAGTTCTTGCGCCGCAGTTGCGGTGTCATTGCTCTTGGTACACACAATCAGCACATCGCACCTAGCCAGGTCGGCAGCGCTGGTTGTGACAGTGACGGCGTCGGCCGGCAGCGTCCAGTCACTGCCATTGAAGTCGGTGATGCGCAGGCCGTGTTGCGCCACCGCGACTTTCAAGCGTTCGCGGCCCAACAAACTGACGGCCACCCCAGCGCGCGCCAAATGTGCGCCAACAAAGCAGCCGATGCTGCCGGCGCCGACGATGCCTACATGCTTCATGCGTGCGACTCCGGGCGCTGTTGCCGCAGTTCGCGCAGCTTCTCGGCATGGTCCAGGCGCATTTCGCGCCGCGCCTGTGCTTCGATGTAACGCTGCGCTTCAAGCTCGGTTTCGGTGATCAGTTCGGGTACAGCGACCGGTTTGTTGTTCTCGTCCAGTGCGACGAATGTCAGGTAGGCCGACACAATGTGCCGGCGCTCGCCGGTGTAGCTGTTCTCGGCTACAACCTTGGCGCCAATCTCCATCGATGTCGTCCACGCGCGGTTGACCGATGCCGAATAAATCAGCGTGTCGCCATCTTTTGCCGGCGCCAGAAAGTGAATGGCATCGACCGCGGCCGTCACGCACACGCGGCGGCTGTGGCGCTCGGCAACCACCAGCGACAGGCGATCGATGGTGGACATGACCAAGCCGCCAAATACCGCGCGGTGGGCATTCATGTCTTGCGGGAACACCTTGTAAACATGCCCGCGCACCGCCGACGCTGAAACAGGCTGGGCGTCGGGTTGCTTAGCGTTTGTCATGTAAGCCGCGCGTCGTGAAAATCGAAATAGGCATCAAGTACGGCCTGTGGAGTTTCGAGTTGCGGGTAGTGGCCGGCATCTGCCAACGCTACGACATCGGCGTCGGCGACCAACTCGCGATAGCGCGCCACCATGTGCGCGCCGGACACCGGGTCCAGCGCGCCATTGACTACGCGCAGCGGTGTCGGTGTGTTTTGCAACGCGCCCACCCAGCGTTCGCGATGAGTTTTGCGCTCGTCGATGTAACGAATCAGGCGGTGGCCCAAGGTGTGGCCATCGTTGACAATGATGATCTCCCACAGCGCCTCCAACTCAGCGTCGTCCAAACTGCCGGGGCTGCAAATGCTGCGCATGGCGTTGGCAAAGCGCTTGTAGTTGATGGCCTTGGCAATCAACCAACCCACCGACGAGTTGAGCAACTTTTGCACCACCCGTGCGCGATGGGTTTCGGGGAACAAGCCGCCATTGAGGAAACACAGCGACCGCAGCGCCAGCATGTTTGATTGGCCGTGATTGCTGCGCGCCAGCAGCTCCTGTGCGACGGTGTCGCCGTAGTCGTGCGCGAGCACATGGCACTGGCCGAAGCCACGCCGCCGGGCCAGCGTGGTGATCAGATCGGCTTGTTCCAGAATGCTGTAATGGTGGTGCTTGGGCTTACTCGACCAGCCAAAGCCCAGCATGTCGATGGCCAGGCAATGGAAGCGCTCGCACAGTGCATCCCACATCGGCGCCCAGTCCCAACTACTGGTTGGGAAGCCGTGGATCAACAGCAATTTGGGCGCCTGCTTGCTGCCGCCCTCGATGGCAAACAACTGGTAGTCGCCAATGCGTTCGACGACGCCATTGGCGCGCCACTGCGAGGGGCTCATGGGCATAGCTGGCTGGCTGGGTTGGCGCACATACAGGCATCTATTCTAAGGCCAGCCGCTGCCTCGATGTGTGCGCCATAAAAAAGGCGGAACCAGAATCAACCGGTTCCGCCAAGCGTAGGGACTGTCTGGGGGGCAGTCCCTTGGGTTCACTCGTGTGTTGCTGTCTGTTTAGTTACAGATCGGCAGTTGTGGCAGCAGGCCGCAAGCGGCGGGTGCCAGAATGTCTTGCAGTGGGCCAAGCACGGCTTGCAAAGGGCCCAAGGCGTCCTCTGCGTCGCCCAGCGGGCTGTCGCCCAACTGCAGCATGTCGATCGCGCCTTGCAGGGCATCAGTCACAATGGCGAGCTGGCCAGGGTCAACCGGCAGGCCGCCAAGGTCGCCCAAGCCACCCAGGCCGTCGAGGCCAGGCAAGCCGTCGTCGATGCCGGGGATCATGCCTTCGAGCATGGCCAACAGGTCGCGTACAGGGCCAACCAGTGCTTCGGCAGGCGTGCCATCGGCCATGCCCAAAATGCCGTCGGCAATGCCTTGGCCTTGCTCAAACCCGGCCAGCAGCATGTCCAGCACCGTTTGCAATGCGCCAGTGACGGCGTCTGCATCACCCGGCGGCAGGTCGCCAATAGCGCCCGGGTCGGGCAATTGGCTGATCAAGTCTTCCGGCTGCACGCTCATCAAAACGCTGACAACATCGTTGACGGCATCCAGGTAAAGCTGTGGGTCGGTGGCCGCCTCGGGGTCGTTCACAACATTGCCCAGGCGCATCAGCACGGCCACCAGGTCGAGTGCCGGGCCAGTCAATGGATTGCCGCCCGACAGTTGCAACACAGCGCTGGCAGCCGTGGTTGCGGCCGCAGTCACATCGGCCTGGATGCGGTTGGCGCCGTTGGTCAGCACGTCTTGGTAGGCTGCCGGGTCGGTGTTGCCGGCCTGGGCCAGCTCGCCGGCTTCGATCAGCGCAATCAGCAAATCGTCACCAGCCTGCTCGGCGAGCACGATGGCGTCGGATGCGGTCAGTGCAAACTGGCGCAAGCCTTGGTCGGGTAACGCCGGAGCGATGGTGCCGGCAACCAAGTCATCGGTCGCGGCTTGTACGGGGTCGAGTGGTTCGCCTTCGGCGGCAACGACTGGCGCGGCTTCGCCGCCACCACCGCCTGCACAGGCGGCCATGGCTGCGGCCATGGTGAGTGCTGCAAAAGTGCGCAGCGATTTTGTTTCAAGTGTGAGCATGGGGCTCCTCCTCGCAAAGTCTGGGATTGATCTGCCCCACATAGACTAACGAGATGTGCCCGAAACAAAATACGGAATAACCCGTATGCCATCAACAGCTTACGCGTGGGATAAATTTCCTACGCAGTGGCCGCCAACAGGCGTGCAACCAGTTCATCCGGGGCATCTTCCTGCACAAAGTGCCCACCACGCACACGGCTGTGGTCGCGGCCTTTCGCACCCGGTACGCGCTCGATCCACGGCCGCTGGCCACCGCGGGTGACGGGGTCGCCGGTGGAAAAGCAGGTGACGAAGGGTTTGTTCCATTGCTCGAACGTGGCCCACGCAGCGCGGTTGGCGTCACTGGCCGGATTATCCGGCGTGGTGGGCACAAAGCTGGGATACACCCGCGTGGCGATACGGTAACGCCGGCTCGGGAATGGCGCCAAGTAAGCGCGGCGTTCGGCCTTGCTGAGTTTGCGTTTGCAGCCAGATTGCATGATGCGGTCGATGGGGAACACCGGCGACCAGCGCGCAAACGCTTGCCAAGCCTTAAATATCGAAGGCATGTGCTCATCGCCGGTCGGCAAGCCGCCGTTGCTGAGCACGACGGCGGCAAACCGCTGCGAATGCTCGGCGGCCAATCGCAGGCCGATCAGCGAGCCCCAGTCCTGGCAGAACAAGGTGGCGTTTTGCACATCCACGGCGTGCAGCCAGCCGGCCATCCATGCGACTTGCTGGGCATAACTGTGGTCGGCGCTGCGGGCAGGTTTGTCCGAGCGGCCAAAGCCGACGAGGTCGGGTGCCAGCACGCGGCGCCCGGCTGCCACCAACGGTGGAATCATGTGCCGGTACAGGTAGCACCAATCCGGTTCACCATGCATGAGCAGCACTGGCGGCGCATCGTGCGGGCCTTCATCGACATAGTGAATACGCACGCCATCCACCTCGGCGTAATGCGGCGCATACGGGAAGTCCGGCAAGTTTTCGAAGTATCTGTCGGGCGTGCGCAGCAGTTTCATCGGCGTTGTTCCAGCAGTGCGGCGACGCGGGAGCCGCGCGCCTCGCCCAATTGCAGGCGCAGCCAGGCGGCTCGTTTGCGGCGTGCCCGGCGCGTGCCGGGCTCAATGGTTTGCGCCAACAATTGTTCGACGCTGCGCAGCTCGCTGAGCAAACGCACGGTAGGCGGCAAGTAGCCGGCGTTCTTCAACAGCCGAAAACCTGCGCGTAGCTCCGCTGGCACCAGGCGGTCGTCATCAAGTGCCAGCGGCTGGCCTTCGCCGGGCAAGCCGGACAACTGGCCAGCTTCGATCGCCCGGCTGATGTGTTGTTCGGCCAGTTGGTCGAGCAGGTTCATGCCTTGGTGCGTAGCTGATCCAGAGCGGCGCGGGCATCGACGGGCTTGCCAGTCCATTGGGTGAATGCGGCGGCGCCCTGCTCGACAAGCATGCCCAGCCCGTCAAACACGGCGCCTGCACCGTGTGCACTGGCCCAATCGGCAAACACCGTGTGTGCGGCGCCGTAATTCAAGTTATAACAGGTGGCACCATCGGCAAGCAGATCATGCGGCAGGCGTGGCATCCCGCTGCTGTGGCCAGCCGGCGAGGCGTGGATCAGTACATCGGCGTGGATGCCCTTGAGCGCCAAATACGTGCACGCTTGCACCGGCGCATCGGTGGCGGTGCCTGGGCCGAACTGCTGCTGCAACGCCTCGGCGTTGTAAGGCATGCGGCCGGTGACGACAATCTCCGCCGGCTTCAATGCGGCCAATGGCCCTAATAGGCCCCGCGTCGCGCCGCCGGCGCCCAGCACCACAACGTGCTTGTCTGTCACATCAATGCCGCAAGCATGCAAATCGGCCACAAAACCGGCGCCATCGGTGTTGTCGCCCAACACCGTGTCGTCGAACACCAGCGTGTTGACCGCGCCGGCCAACAGCGCAGCGTCGGTCAGCGTGTCGGCGTAGTCATGCGCGGCCGCCTTGTGCGGCACGGTAATGTTCACGCCGCGGTAGCCGTCGGCGCGCAGCGCATCAACACGCTCGCCGAACTCATCGGCTTCAACGTCAATCGCACCATATTCGACACTAATGCCCGCTTGTTCGGCGAACATGGCGTGCAGCTTGGGCGACAGGCTGTGTTCGATGGGGTGGCCCAACACGGCTAATTTCATCGGGTCAGCCATCATTAAGTATCCGTGCTGCGTCTAGCGCAAAGTAGGTCAAAATTCCGTCGCAACCGGCGCGTTTGAAGGCGATCAGCGACTCCATCATCGTCTTGTCGCCGTCCAACCAGCCATTGGCTGCAGCAGCCTTGAGCATGGCGTATTCACCCGAGACTTGATACGCAAACGTGGGCACGCCAAAGCGTTGTTTCACCCGCCAGACGATATCCAGATACGGCATGCCGGGTTTGACCATGACCATGTCGGCGCCCTCGGCCAGGTCTAGCTCGACTTCGGCCAGCGCTTCGTCGCCGTTAGCGATGTCCATCTGGTAGCTGTGCTTGCCGCCGCCGCCAAGATTTCCGGCCGAGCCAACCGCGTCGCGAAACGGGCCGTAGAAGTCGCTGGCGTACTTGGCCGCGTAGCTGAGGATTGCGGTATTGACATGGCCCGCGCCTTCCAGCGCCTGGCGGATTGCGCCGATGCGGCCGTCCATCATGTCGCTGGGGGCCACCACGTCGGCGCCAGCATCAGCATGGCTTAGCGCTTGCTTGAGCAGCACTTCGACCGTGGCGTCGTTGGTCACGTAACCGGCCTCGTCTAGCAAGCCGTCCTGGCCGTGGCTGGTGTAAGGGTCTAGCGCCACATCGGTGATGACGGCCAAATCTGGCACCGCTGTCTTGATGGCCCTGATGGCGCGGCAGGCCAAGCCGTCGGGGTCATAGGCCGCCTCGGCCTGCTCCGACTTTTGCGCCGCGTCGATGATCGGGAACAGCACCACCGCTGGAATGCCCGCCGCATGCGCAGCACGGGCCTGCTCCACCAGCAAATCCACACTCAAGCGCTCGACCTTGGGCATGGACGCCACCGCTTCGCGCTGGCCCTCGCTCTCGCGGACGAACAGCGGCAGGATCAGGTCGGCGGGCGACAGGCGGTTTTCACGCACAAGATCGCGCAATGCGGGTTGGCTACGCAGGCGTCGCAGGCGGGTGTTGGGGAAGCGGCGGTTGCTCATGGGGTGCGAGTCTATCGTCGTATGACATTGTTGCGCATCAGCGCCGGAGCGTTGCCGTTCTGATACAGGCTTAAGCCAGCCCCAGCGCTGCTCCGAAATGTACCGACAACACCAGAAACCCGCAGGCCAGCAACAGTATTTTCCCCAGCAGCGGCGCAACGAATTTCAGCCACGCCGTGTAAGGCACGCGCCCCAAGGCCAAGGCGCCCATGAGCAGCGCGTTGGTCGGGATCAGCATGTTGGTAAAACCGTCGCCAAACTGGAAAGCCAATACGGCGGTTTGTTGCGGCACCCCCGTCAACGTTGCCAGCGGCGACATGATGGGCATGGTCACGAATGCCTGGCCGCTACCTGAGGGAATAAAAAAGTTGCACAGCGATTGCACTACAAGCATGCCGATGGCGGACACATCCGCGGGCATGCCTTCGAGCACCGATGCGATCAAATGCACGATGCTGTCGATGACCTGACCGTCTTCCAGCACGATGCCGATGGTGCGCGCGAAACCCACAATCAATGCAGCGCCAGTCATCTTGGCGCAGCCAGCGAGAAAGACCTCGCTGGTTTCGGTGATGCCCAAGCGCATGATTACAGCGGCGATCAGGCCGATGGCCAAGAACACCGCATTCAGCTCGCCGATGTACCAGTGCAGGGTTGCTGCGCCATAAACAAACAGCGCCAGACCCGCGAAAAACACCAGCAGTATGGCCAAGCGGCGACGGCCGAACGCCAAGTCGGCGGGTGGCTCGAAGCCTTGGCTGTAGTCGATATTGGCAACCAAGCTGGCTGCCGGGTCAGCTTGTACACGGCGGGCGTAACGCAGCACGTGATGAAACGCGACAGCCAGCAACACCAACATGAAGGCCAGCCTGGCCATTGCGCCGGAGAGCAGTGGCACGCCAGCAATATCCTGGGCGATCAACACGTTGAACGGGTTGATCCCCGCACAGCCCCAGCCGATTCCATAGGGCACCCACACAATACCCATGGCCACCAAGGCATCCATGCGCATGGCCAAACACATCGAAATGATGATCGGCACCAGCGGCAGGTATTCCTCGCCCATGCCAATGGTGAATGAGCCAACGCTGAACATCAGCAAGCAGCCGGCTACCAGAATGCTCGGCCGATGCCCGAACTTTGCAACCGCCTGGTGCAGCGCCGCGTCAATGGCGCCTGTGCGCCGCAGCACTTCAATCACCCCGCCGACGAGAAAAATCAAAAAGATGATGTCGCTGGCGTCTTTCAGCCCCCGGCTGATGGCCAGCAAAAAATGCCACGGAGCCAAATTGGCCTGTTCATCTGCTGCAACAGGCGCATAGCTGCCTGCTACAACGATTGAACGATTGGGGTTGTCCGGGTAGGCCTCGCGCGCGAATTCACCCTGCGGCACAACATAACTCAGCGCCTGGGCGATCAGGATGAAGAAAAAGATCAGCGCCAGTGCGTCGATACGGAACGAGCGATTGTTCATTGGCCATCCAAGGCATCAGCACGATGCAAGCGATCTAGCTGATTGATGAGGTGCTAGACGAGTTTGTGCCTAGTTCGATTTAGGTGTGGTCGAGATAGCATCCGTCCGCGCCTTCGCCAATTCAACGCCCACGGCAGGCCCCTGTATTCCCCGCTCAATAATCGCCTTTGTCGAAACCGCGTTGGCTGCTTCAAAACACCGCTGCAGATAGTCCGCCTGCGGATACGGTTCGTCTTCCAGCCCCAACCGCCCGCGCGAATCGGCTTCGCAGGCATCGCAGAATTGTTTGATCCGTTCGGGCCGGCGGTAGGCGTCGAGCCGCTCAAACAGGCTTTGGATGGTGGTGGGTTTGAGCTCAAACGCGCGGTGGCCGTGCAGGTGCTCGCGGGACACCACTTCGGCCAGGGTGCGGTGGTTTTTGGGCACGCCCAGGCGTTCGCTCATGGCTTTGACCAGCGGCACGCCGGCGGCCTCATGGCCGCGGTGGCTGGGTAGGATGTGCTCGGGCGTGACGCCTTTTCCAAGGTCGTGGCACAGCGCGGCGTAGCGAGTTATTTCGTCCAGGCCCAATCTGGCAGCCTGTTCCAGCACCATCATCAGGTGCACGCCGCAGTCGATCTCGGGGTGGTATTTCGGCGGTTGCGGTTTGCCGAACAAGGCATCGATTTCGGGGAAGATGCGCACTAGCGCGCCGCAGTCACGCAGCAACTGAAAGAACTTTTGCGGCGCGTCGGACATCAGCGCGCGGCGGGTTTCCTGCCACACGCGTTCGGGCTGCAGGGTATCGACCTCGCCGGCCTCGACCATCTGCCGCATCAGCGCCAGGGTCTCGTCGGCGACAGTGAAGTCCCACGGTGCCAGTTCGGCCACAAAACGCGCGCCGCGCAGCACCCGGACGGGGTCTTCGGCGAAGGCCTCGGACACGTGCCGCAGCACGCGGGCGTCTAGATCTTGCTGGCCGCCACAGGGGTCGATCAATGTGCCGTCGTCGGTTTGCGCAATGGCGTTGACGGTGAAGTCGCGCCGCTGCAGGTCGTCTTCCAGCGTGACATCCGGGCCGGTGTGGAACACAAAACCGTGATAGCCGCGGCCGGATTTGCGCTCGGTGCGGGCCAAGGCGTATTCCTCGCCAGTTTCAGGGTGCAGGAACACCGGGAAGTCTTTGCCGACAGGCTTGAAAGCCTGCTCGGTCATGGCCTCCGGCGTGCTACCCACAACCACCCAATCGCGCTCGCGCACCGGGCGGCCGAGCAGCGCATCACGCACGGCGCCGCCGACTAGGTACGTTTTCATCGGCTCATCACCCCGAAGCCTCGGCGGGCAATGGCAGCGTGCCCAGCCGCGCAGTCACAGGCACAGTCTGGCCGGAGCGCCGCCAGGCAAAGCCAGTCATGTGTTTGATGACCTTTTGCACATACAGCCGGGTTTCGGTGTAGGGGATGTTTTCCACCCAAATCGCCGCCTCGGTTGCCTCATCGGGCCGCCAGCGGTCAACGCGGTGCTCGCCGGCGTTGTAGGCGGCGGCGGCAAACGGCAGGCTGCCGTCGAAACGCTCGAGCAGGTCGGCCAAGTAATAGGTGCCTAGTTCAAGATTGACACCCGGTTCGTACAGCGAACTGGCGCCGCGGTATTTGACGCCGGCGCCTCGCGCCACCCGTTTGGCAGTGGCGGGCAATAGCTGCATCAAGCCACGGGCATTGGCGCCGCTGCGCGCGTCGCGGGCAAACAGGCTTTCCGACCGCGTGATGCCCAAGATGAAGTCGGCCGGCACTTGGGTTTTGCCGGATAACTGCTCGATATCGGCAAAGTGTGCGGCCGGGTAACGCAGGTGCATGACGTCCCAGTATTTGGCGCGCGCCAGGGTGATGATGGATTGCTCGTACCACTGCCAACTGGCGGCCAGCAGCGATGCCTGCTGCTGGGCGGTTTTGTCCAAGCCGTGTACAACCGCTACCCATTCGATGCGCGCCTCGGCCGGGCGATCCAGCGCCAGCCACTCGCGGGCGCGCTGCACGCCGGCCAGTTGGTTCAGCGTTTGCTGCGCCACAGGGTCGGCCGGCACAGGTTTGTGGTCGATGGCGTAGCCGGTGCTGATCTGGTCGGCGGCCAGGTAACCGTAGTAACTGCGGTCGCGTGCTACACGGCGAAACAATGGCAGCGCTTGTGCGCCGCGGCCGGCGTGCAGGTAGGCACGGCCCAGCCAGTACGACCAGGCATCATCGCGCTGCAAATCGGCTGGCATGGCTTCGATCCAGGCGGCGACGTCATCCCAGGCTTTCTGGTACAGCGCACTGCGCACGCGCCATTCCTGCGCCTCCCGGTTGAGGATGCCCGTAGGCACTTGTTGGAATAGCTCATAGCCGCGTGCATCACGGTCGTAGGCAAGGCCCAGCGCAACGTCGCGGCGCAAGTGGTCGCGCAAGCTCTTGTCGATGCCACGCACGCCTTGCAGCGTCTGCAAGCGGGCGTAGGCGCGGGCAGAGTCGCGCCATGCCAGTGTTTTCACGCCGGTGGCTAGCAGGTCGCGGCGGTCTTCGCGGACCACGCCCGCCTTGGCCACTTTGGCGATTTCGCGTGCCGGATTACCGCGCATTGCCAGCCAATCGCGGGCATAAGCTTGGCGGCTGGACGGCAGCTTACGCATCAAATAGCGCACCAATTTGCCCTGGCGCGCATCCATGGCCAGCATCATGCGCTCGTAGATGCGCTCTTCGGTGAGTTTGCCGCCGGCTTTGAGCCAGGCGAATACCGGGTCGCAAGCATCGGGCTGGCTACGGCCATGCAGCCAAAGATCCATGGCGGCGGGCTCGACCTTCTCGGCCGCCTCCACTTTTGTGCGGGCATAGACATAGTGGCACTGCAGGCTGGTGCCGCCGACGGGTTGATAGTAGGTGTGGAAGATGCGCCAGTCGCCGCGGCGGGCGACGCGTTTGAGCCAATCGCGGCGCAGGTCATTGGCCAGCGGCAGGTTGCCGTGGGCATCCAGCCAGCGCACCAAGCGGCCGTCGCTGTCCGGGCCGGGGTTTTGCACAATCTCACGGCGCAAGATCGCGGCGTCCAGATACGGCGCCAGGGGATAGTCGGCCAGCGACTTTGGCGCGCGATCAAGCTTGCCGGCTTCGATGTCTTCGAGCGCAGTGGCGAAAGCTTGCCGCTGCTGCGTCAGGTTGCTGGCAGCGCTGGCCACAGGCATCGCCGCCGTGCAAAGCAAAGCGAGTGCTGCCAGCGCAAGTTGTGGGGGTCGAGTCGAGCGCATACGTGCCTTGCCAGCCTGGGGGAGCCAGCCGATACTCCGGCGCTGCATTGAGCGCGGTTGTCGCATATCGAAATTGTACTTGTCTATTTGTTGCTCGGCAGCGCCGCCGGCTTGCTGGCCGGCCTGCTGGGGGTGGGCGGCGGCATCGTCTTGGTGCCGGGCCTGCTGCTGGTGTTCGCGGTGCAGGGTATCGACTCCCCGGCCATCGTGCACACTGCCATTGCGACATCGCTGGCCTGCATCGTGTTCACCGCGCTGTCGGCTACGCGGGCGCATCACAAGCGTGGTGCAGTCGATTGGGCGATTGTGCTGCGCATGACGCCGGGTTTAATGCTCGGCGCGGGTTTAGGCACGTTGTTGGCGGATGCCCTGTCGGGTGTGGTGCTGCAACGCGTGTTCGGCGCACTGGCCATGCTGATTGCGCTGCGCCTGTTGGTGCCGTCGGCAACGCCAAATGGTCGCTTCGATCTGCCTAATGCGCCTGGCCTGGCCGCTGCCGGTGGCCTGATTGGCGCCGTGTCGTCACTGATTGGCATTGGTGGCGGCAGCCTGACGGTGCCGTTTTTGGCCGCCTGCCGGGTTGTCATGGTGCGCGCGGTTGCCACCTCGTCCGCTTGCGGCTTGCCGCTGGCAGTGGCGGGCACCGTGGGCTATGCAATCACAGGCTTGGACGCGCCCGACACCCTGCCCGGCAGCGCCGGCTACGTGTTGCTGCCAGCGGCGGCCTGCATTGTTGTTGCCAGCATGAGCTGCGCGCCGCTGGGCGCGCGGCTGGCCCATCGGCTGCCCGCCAACGGGCTGAAGCGCTGCTTTGGTGTGCTGTTGTTTGTCGTCAGCCTGCGGCTGATGTTGGGGCCGGTGTAGGGCCCATTCAAATAGTGTGAGCAGGCCCTGGCTGGCAACTTAGCCGCGGAACTCGAACAGCCTGGTATTGATGGGGCCGATGATTGGCGACCCAGCGGTGTATTGCACGACAGCCTCAACCGCATCGTAGGGTTGGGTGCTGGTAAATGTGAATTCCTCAGTAACGTCGATGGCCACCGAGTCAGCGGTGTCCTCCGGGCCGAAGGACTCCTGTTGCACGTCACCCAAATACGTATTGATGGTGACCGTCCACACGACGCTAATCCCACCCGCGAGAAAGATCCGCGCGCCAACTGTTGGGCCTGCCGGGAAGCTGACACCATCGGCGGCATCAACTCGCGTCGTAACGACGCCGGCTTGCCCGCCCATGGGGAAAGTGGCCTCGGCGAATGTGGCGTCGTCGCCATCATTGGTGTTGGGTAGGCCCGTGTTGGACGTGCAGGTGGGGCATGTCGAAGTCACCGTCGCGCCAGCGTGCACAAACTGGCTTTGATTGCCTGCGCCGCTATCGTTGCCCATATCCCCCGGCGGCACCATGCTCGTGCTGTCGTCGTTCGGTGGCGGGTTGGAATCGCTGCCGCCGCCACAGGCACCCAGCGCGAATGAACAGGCAATTAGCAAAAGTTGCAGTTTTGACATGGAGGCGCTCCCAGAAAGACTTATATATTTGTTTATTTTTTCATTATAGTAAGAATTTCTTAGCGTGCAAACGCCGCCCGTCGGCGCCTCATGCAGGCGGGCGCTGAAGCCGCGGACGCGCGCCGCTACACTACGCCGCCTTATTTCCCGCACCCGTGTCGATCATGGCCAAAACCAGCAACCTCGTCCGCCCCCATGGCGGCGGCGATCTCAACCCCCTGATGCCGCAAGGCGATGCGCTGGCCAGTGCCCGAGCGCACGCCGAAAGCCTGCCCAAGCTGCCGATTACCTCGCGCGAGTCGGGCGACCTGATCATGCTGGGCATTGGCGGCTTTACGCCGCTGACCGGCTTCATGGGCCAAGCCGATTGGCAGGGTGTGGTTGATGACATGCGCACAGCGGATGGTTTGTTCTGGCCCATCCCCATTACCTTGTCGGCGGATGAGGCAGTCGAGCCCGGCACGGAGCTGGCGCTGTTCGATGAAGAGCGCGACACCATCATGGGCACGATTACGGTGAGCGAGAGCTACCAGATCGACAAAGCGCACGAGTGCCGCGAAGTGTTCAAGACCGAAGACGACGCCCACCCCGGCGTGAAGATGGTCATGGCGCAAAAAGCCTGGAATGTCGCGGGCGACGTTGTTGTGCTAAGCCAGGGCGGTTTCCCCGAAGAATACGGCGAGCAGTTCATGACGCCGGCGCAAACGCGCGCCGAGTTTGAGAAGCGCGGCTGGAACACCATTGCCGCCTTCCAAACGCGCAACCCCATGCACCGCAGCCACGAATACCTGGCCAAAGTGGCGCTGGAAGTGCTCGATGGCGTGCTCATCCACAGCCTGCTGGGCAAGCTCAAGCCGGGCGACATCCCGGCCGACGTGCGCAGCAATGCCATCGGCACGCTGATCGACAACTACTTCAAACCCAACACCGTTATTCAGGCCGGCTACCCGCTGGACATGCGCTACGCCGGCCCACGCGAGGCGCTGCTGCACGCGGTGTTCCGGCAAAACTACGGCTGCTCACACCTGATTGTGGGCCGCGACCACGCCGGCGTGGGTGACTACTACGGCCCCTTCGATGCCCACGGCATCTTCGACGAGATTGGCGAAGACGCACTGGAAACCCAGCCACTGAAAATGGACTGGACCTTCTGGTGCAACGACTGCAATTCCATGGCGTCGATGAAAACCTGCCCATCGGACGACCACGACCGCCTGCTGCTGTCGGGTTCCAAACTGCGCAAGCTGCTGTCGGAAGACGAGCCGGTGCCGGAAAACTTCAGCCGCCCCGAGGTGCTGGAGATTCTGAGCAAGCACTACGCTGGCATCGAGACTGCCGACCGCGTCACAGTTGAATTGAAAGGTCATTCGGCGCGCTAGACATTTTCTGGACGCTGGGCACACTGGCCCGCTACTATCAAGCGGTGAACAATCGGTCACGCGCTGGGGCGTGACCCACCTGGGAGCCCGCATGAGTCGTCCGCCTTTCGCTTCGTTGCCGCGCACTGCGCTGGTTGCGCTTGCCGCAGTCTCAATTGTGGGTTGCGCCAGCAGCGACCCCGGCGATCTGGGCTTCGACACCCGCACTGCGCAAACGCCAGTCTATGCGCCGGGTGAAATCTATACCTATCCCGCGCAGCCGCAGCCGGCGTATAACGACGAGTTGCTCAGCTACGAGCAGGCCGCGTTCCCCAACGAGCAGATTGTTGGTCAGGGCATCCCGCCGCAGTACGCGCAAGTGGGCAATGGCCTCGGCGAGCGCGATGTCCGTGCATTCTACGAGCCCGACTACGCCGACGAGCAGGAACTGGTGACTGCCGAGCGCTTGGCCAGGGAGCAGGCGCGGATGGCTGACCAGCAGCCGCGCGGAGATTTTTTTCAGCGCTATCAATTCCAACAGTCGGCGATGCCCTCATCGACCGAGTTCCTGACCGCGCAAGCACAACCAGCAGTTGTGCGCAGTGCGCCGGTTCAGGCTCAACCCGTCCAAACCCAGCGCGCCCAAGCCCAACCCGCAGTCACCTACTCAGCACCGGCCGCGGCGCCGATGCGTGTGCGTAATGATGTGGTGCGCCAACCTTTGCAAGTTGCCGACGCACCCGTGCAGCACAACGGTTTGCTGCCATCGGGGCCAATCACGGGCGATGTTGCCGTCAGCGGCTTGCCAGCGATGCCGCCGGCGATCCCCGGGCAATGTTTTGCACTGGTGAAAAAGCCGGAAAAATACCGCCGTGTGCGTCAGCAGGTTGTTACCAAGCCGGCCACTCAACGCGTCGTCACCACTCCGCCGCAGTACGCTACCGAAATGCGCGAGGTCGTCACCCGCCCGGCGTACGAGCAGTTACGTGTCGTGCCAGCGCAGTTCCGCCAGGTCAGCGAGCGCGTGCAGGTCAAGCCGGAAACGGTGCAATACGTTTCGACCCCGCCGCAGTATCAGACTGTGACCGAACGGGTGATGGTGCGCCCGGCGCGCACCGTGTGGAAGCCCGGCCGCGGCCCCATCGAGCGCCTGGACAACGCTACCGGCGAAATCATGTGCCTGGTGGAAGAGCCTGCGCAGTACCAAACCTTTACCAAACAGGTCGTCGCCCAGCCGGGCGGCGTGCGTGAAGTGCGCCAGCCGGCGCAGTTCCAGCAAGTGACGCGCACAGTGGTCGCGCAGCCTGCCCGCGTCGAGCGCGTCTCGGTGCCCGCTCAAACGGCGCGTGTGCCGGTTCAGCGCCTGGTCAAACCAGCCGGCCAGCAGCGTGTGGCGGTGCCGGCCGAATACGGCACGGTCGAGCGCCATGAGCTGGTCGAGCCCGCACGCCTGGAATGGCGCCCGGTGTTGTGCCAGACCAACATCACGCCCGCGGTGATCCGTCAGATCCAGTCGGCGCTAGCCGCGCAGGGCTTCAACCCCGGCCCCATCGATGGCGTCATCGGCGAGCAAACCATTTCTGCGATGAATGCTTTCCAGCGTTCACGCGGCTTGCCGGTTGATCGTTACCTCAACGTCGAAACTGTGCGGGCGCTGGGGATTCGGGTTTAAGCGTCGTTAGCTGATCGCCGCAGCCAGCTTGCTGCGCAGCATCTCAACACGCTTGCGGTTCACGCCCCAGTCGGAATAGCCCAGCCGCGAGCACGACCGCACGTCGATGCGGCTGCCATCGTCGGCTAGCACGCACTCCACATCATCGACAAAACCCAAGGTCGGGGTGCTGAACTCGGCGTGCAAATAGGCATCGCGACGGGTAACCAGCACGGTGTTGTCCATGGCTTCGATCACGCCGACCAAAGCATTGAATGCCTCGACACCCTTGCCGCGAGTATCCAGTGGCGCGATGCCATGTTTGCCGGTTTGCTGCGACGACACACACTTGGGTGCGCTGGGGCAGCGGCTGAGCTGGCCGCCCTCGGCACCAAGATTGTTTGGGCGCTTACCCCTGAGTTTGATTAACGACATATGCGTGGACCCATTAGCAGTCTCGGGTATTGCGGCCGCGGCGCATTTGGGGGGCGCAATCGCGGGATTTGGTATCAGGCTCGGGCGCGGCCAGGGGTGCAGACGACGGCCGCGGCCGGCTCTGCGGCGCGGCGGGTGCCCAAGTTTCGGTGTCGCCAGCGCTGCTGAATGTTGGCGGTGCCAATGACGTCAACACCAGCAATTGCCCGGCAGCATCAAACGCGTGCGCATAACTTTGTGACAAATCGTCGGGCGTAGCAAAGCCGCGTTCGAGCGCGCTAGCCGGCACCGGCAAGCGCAGTGCCTCCAGCGTTTGAATGCTGAGCATCGGCACACCATCGGCGGCAAGCCGTAGCGGCGCGGTGCCGCGCAATTGGCGGTCAACAACCACCGACAAGCGATCGGCAAGCTCCGGTGGCGCAGCCCGAGTTACCGGCGCGGCAGGTGCTGGGTAGTCCAACGCCGATGACTTCGGCAGCCGTGGTGGTGGTGGTTCCTCGGCCGGCATGTTCATGCTTTGGCCGCCGAACTCCAGTACTTGTGGGCCGCTAGGTAAAGGCGGTGGCGGCAATTGGTAATCGGTCTCGGGCGCTTGTTCGTGCATGGCAACGGGCGGCGGTTGCACCGATTGCGGGCCCGCTGGGCGTTCGTCCAGCACAGTGGGCCACGGCAAGTTGTGTTCGAAGCGCGGTGCGTAGGGGTCGTCGCTAGGCGCCGGGCCGGGTTGCGGCTCGGCCGGTGGCGCGTCCAGAATCCACGGCGCCGCCGCGGTGTTGCCATGCGCGCCCATTGCATCGGGTTCCGGCGCAGGCACAACCGCCGCTTCAGGCGCGGTGTAGGTGATGCCTTGGCCCTCCGGCTGCAAAGTTTCCGGGTCGATCGGCTGCGGCTGATCGACCGGCGCATCGAGTATCAAATAGCGGTACTCGGCGCCGACACTGCCGGCAAAGCTTGCGCAGCAAACGACAGCGGCAATTTTCAGGGCGTTGGCACGCATGGTGATGTGGGCGATCATGTGACGCATGCAGTGTAGCAAGCAGCGAATGCGCCGCGGCCAGCGGTCAACATTTATCTCGTCTATTCGCCTTGCTGGCCTCGGCGTGCTCGCAGTTTTGCTGTTGGCTGCCTGTTCCGGTGCGCAGCAGGCGCCCAGCGCTGAACTGCAAGCTGCGCTGCAGCGCGGTGTCAACCTGGGTGACTGGTGGACGGACTCCGCCGGCGCCTCGGTGATCCGCTCGGCGCACCACCCCACGGCCGACGACTATGCGCAGATTCGCACGCTGGGGTTTGGCCATGTGCGCGTGCCGGTGTCCAGCCGCAGGCTTGCCGAAGGCGCGAGTGGGCGGTTTAGCGCCACCAGCATCGCCGCACTGCGCGCCGACTTGGCCGCCATCATCGATGCCGGCCTTGCAGTGATCGTGGCCTTGCAGATGAACGATGCGCAAAAGCTGGCGCTGTTCGACGATGCAGGTGCCGGTGACGCCTTTGCCCGCGACTGGACGCTGCTGGCAGACAGCCTGGCCAGCTTGCCGGCCGATCGCCTGGTGCTGGAACTGCTCAACGAGCCCACTACCGAAGATGCCGAGGCCTGGCAGGCGCTGCAGCGCAAAACCCTTGCGGCGGTGCGCAAAGCCGCCCCGCGCAACACGGTGATGCTCACTGGCGCGCACTACGCCGACCTGGAAGACCTCGAGCGCCTGCGGCCGGTGGACGACCGCAATGTGATCTACAGCTTTCACTTTTACACACCGCACAACTTTACCCACCAGGGTGCCAGTTGGGGCTGGGCGATGTGGTCGCTGCTCAGCGACCTGCCGTATCCAGTGGAGGCGCAAGCCATGGCCGACGCGCTCGATGCTGTGCCCAAACCGGCGCGTGACCACGTGCGCCAGTACGGCCGCGAGTCTTGGGACAAAGCCGCGCTCAGCGCCGAGCTGTCGCGGGCACGGCTATGGGCCGACAAGCACGATGTCTTGATCCACTGCACCGAATTTGGCGCCATCAAAACCGCGCCGCCAGCCAGCCGCGCGCGCTGGCTGGCCGACGTGCGCACGGTGCTGGAAGACAACCAGGCCGGTTGGACGGTGTGGGACTGGAGCGGCCGGTTTGCCGTCGCCACGGATAGCGAGCCGCAACGCACGGTGCCACCACCGCTACGCCAAGCCTTTGGCCTGCCATAGCAGCGCAAAAGCCAGCGGCGTATCCTCGGTTGCCTGTCCACCGAATGCGTAATCATGACTCGTAAAATCAAAGCCCTGCTGCCCCTCCTGGTCTGCCTGCCCAGCGTCACGATGGCCGCGCCAGCGCATGTGTTCTGCCCGCACTTGATTGATGTGCGCAGTGGCGAGCGCATCGACAACGTCCGCGTCACTGTCGAAGACGGCCGCTTCGGCGAGATCGAGCGC
The DNA here is from genome assembly GCA_018222345.1 of bacterium. Lineage (GTDB taxonomy): Bacteria > Pseudomonadota > Gammaproteobacteria > Nevskiales > OUC007 > JAAFAL01. Next base: position 49,470 of record JAAFAL010000002.1, on the reverse strand, counting down.
GGTGCAAGTGCGCAAGACGGCGACACCGTGCTCGACGGCCTAACCTGCGTGCCCGGCCTGACCGACATGCACACCCACCTGCTGTACGAGTTCGGGCCAAAAACCTACCTGGAGGGCTACACCCTTAACGAAGCCGACTACGCCCTGCGCGGCGCGGTGCATGCCGAGCGCACCTTGCTGGCCGGCTTCACCACAGTGCGCGACCTGGGCGACAGCTACAACGCGACGGTGGCACTTAAAAACGCCATCAACAGCGGCATGCTGCCCGGCCCGCGCATTTTCACCGCGGCTAAATCCATCGCCACCACCGGCGGCCACGCCGACCCCACCAGCGGTGACCGCGCCAACATCCAAGGCGATCCCGGCCCCAAACAGGGCGTAATTAACGGCATCGCCGATGCCCGCAAAGCCGTGCGCCAGCGCTACAAGGATGGCGCCGACCTGATCAAGATCACCGCCACCGGCGGCGTATTGTCGGTGGCTAGCAGTGGCCAGAATGCCCAGTTCACCGACGATGAGCTCAAGGCCATTGTCGAAACCGCGAAGGACTACGGCTTTCACGTCGCAGCGCACGCCCACGGCGCCGAGGGCATGAAGCGCGCGATCAAGGCGGGCGTGACAACCATCGAGCACGGCACCTACATGGACGACGAGGCGATCAAGTTGTTCAAGCGCTATGACGCCTGGTACGTGCCCACCATCATTGCCGGCAAATGGGTGGAGGAAAAATCGCGCATCGACGGCTTCTTCCCCGACGTCGTGCGCCCGAAGGCCGCGGCCATCGGCCCGCTGATCCAGGGCACCTTTGCCCGTGCCTACGAGGCCGGTGTGCAGATCGCCTTCGGCACCGACAGCGGTGTCAGCGCTCACGGCGACAATGCCTGGGAATTTGTTTACATGGTCGCCGCTGGCATGCCGCCAGCCGAAGCGCTGAAAAGCGCCACCATCAGTCCGGCCATCGTGATGAAAAAACAAGAGGTGATGGGTGCGATTGAACCCGGCAAGTTTGCCGACCTCATCGCCGTCCCTGGCAACCCGCTGGAGGACATCAATGTGATGCGCGACGTGCGCTATGTGATGAAAGCGGGCAAAGCCTACAAGGCGCCGTAGCATAGCCCAGCGGCAATTTAACAAGGCGCTGCACGGTGTATGATCGGCCAACTGCCGCGCACAAACTCCCCGCACGGTCAGCCCAAAGCAAGGATGCATCGGTGGAGACGGAGTCTGTCAAAACCATTCACGTGCTGTTGATCGAGGATGTCGCCGAAGACGCCTACGTAGTCCGGCGCCTGCTGCGCGACATTCCGGGGCGCGCGTACACCGTCACCGTGGCCAGCACCGAGGCCGAAGCGCAGCGAGCACTCACCCAATCGTTCGATGTTTGCCTGCTCGACCTCAAGTTGGGCGCCAGTTCGGGTTTCGACGTGCTCAGCGCGGTGAGCCTGCCCGAGCTGCCAGGCCCGGTCATTGTGCTCACCGGTATGGACGCCAGCGAGGCTGACGACAGTGTGTATGGCGCGGGCGTGGCCGATTTTCTGTCGAAGTCGGAGCTCAGCAGCAGTGTGCTGGACCGCACCATCCGATATACCCGCCGGCAGTTCGATGCGGCGCGCGAATTTCGCTTTCTGGCGCAGCATGACGAACTCACCCGGCTGTTCAACCGCCGCTACTTTCATCACCGCCTCCAAAGCACCATGCGCGAGCGCGGCGACACGCCGGTGGCAGTGTTCTACATCGACCTTGATGGCTTCAAAACCATCAACGACACCTGGGGCCATGACCTGGGTGATGCCATTTTGTGCGAGGCGTCGGCGCGGCTGTCAGCCTGTTTTCGCCGCTCGGACTGCGTGGCGCGCTATGGCGGCGACGAGTTTGTTGCGTTGCTGGAGCCGGCGCTGACTGGCGGCGTCGATTCGGTGGTGCGCAAACTGGTGACCAGCATGCGCGAGCCGATCGTCGTGGGTGACCAGAAATTCACCGTCACCGCATCTGTCGGTGTTGCCGAGGCGCGGCCAGAAGACGATGCCGACGAACTCATCCGCAAGGCCGACCACGCCATGTATGTGGCCAAAAGCTCCGGCCGCGATGCTTGGCATGTGTTCAGCGACGACGAAGCTGTCAAGGCGCGCAACCGCGGCAGCCTGGCGACGGACTTGCGCCAAGCGCTGACTGACGACGAGCTCTATCTGGTGTTCCAGCCCGTCGTGCGCCCCGCTACCGGCGAGGTTTGCGGTGCCGAGGCCTTGATGCGCTGGGAGCACCCGGAACTTGGGCCGATTGCGGTCGGCGAGATTCTGTCGCTGGCCGAAGAGGTGGGGTTGATTCGCAGCCTTAGCAACCGCGTGGTCGAGCGCGCTGTTGACGCCATGCCCGCGCTGATCGAGGGCGCGCCGGATGACTTCTGGGTGTCAATCAATATCGCCCCGCAGCAGCTCACCCAGCCTGGATTTGCCGACGAACTGTCGAACGCCTTGCGGCGCCAGAACATCCCGCACAAGCGCGTGCGCTTGGAGTTGACCGAACGCGCCTTGCTCGGCGCCGACAGCGCGTCGTTGGATGCCATCCAGCGGCTGCATGAGTGTGGCGCAGGCTTGTTGATTGACGATTTCGGTTCCGGCCATTCGTCGCTGTCCTACCTCGCGCGCTTGCCGGTTCAGGGCATCAAGCTGGCCGGCCAGTTCCTTGAAGCCGTGCCCGACGCCGGGCGCAACGACAAGCTGGTGCGGGCCATGCTCCGGCTGGCCGAAAGTTTGTCGATTGAAGTTGTTGTTGAAGGCGTGGAGACCCAGGCACAGCACGACTTTCTCGCCGCCGAGGGCTGCCCCGCGGTGCAAGGGTTTCATTATGCGCCGGGTGTGCCGCTGAGCCGCTTCCAGCAATATGCAGCCGACGCGAGCTAGCCTGCGCGAGCAGCTTGCCACGCGCGGCCGGCTGCGCGGGCTGCGGTTGGCGGTGGCTGTTGTAGTCATGCTGGCAACCGTTGGCTTGGCCGTGCTGGGCGTTACGCTTTGGCAACAAATGGCCGACACCCGCGAGCGTTGGGATGCCTTCCACGCTGAATACACCAGTTACGGCACGCAGTTGGGCGCGCTGTATCGCACGCTGGGCTATGGCGGCTTCATTCACGACTTCAAGAACTACGTGCTGCGCGGTCAACCTGCGTTGCGCAAGCGTGTGGCCCGCGACCTCGACGAAGCCGAGGCCTTGCTTGCGCAGTTGCGCACGCATGACGACCTCAGCGCCGCCGATGACAGTGCGTTGGAAGACATCGGCCAAATGCTGGCTGCGTACCGGGCGGCGCTAGACCTGGCGACGACCCTGCACGCCCAACGCATCGCGCCGGTCGATATCGACGCCGCTGTACGCGTTGACGACAGCATGGCCAAACAGGCCCTCACCGAGCTAGATAGCCGTTACCGTGCCCGCGAGGATGATTTTGCGGCGAAATTTGCCGCGCGCTTGGTCGATAACGCCCGGTTGATGTCTGCGGCGTTGCCGGTGATCTTGCTGCTGGTGCTGCTGGGCGGCCTGATGGTTTGGCTGATCCGCAGCCTACTCAAGGTGCTCACCGGGCTGGAGCAGCAAATTGCCGCCCGCAGCGCTGCCGAGGCGCAGTTGCGCAGCAACTCCGAGGCGTTGGAGCGCACCAATGCCGAGTTGCAGCAATTTGCCTACGTGGCCTCGCACGATTTGCGCGCACCGCTGCGCGGCGTTGAAACCCTGGCCGGCTGGATCGAGGAAGACGCTGGCGATGCCTTGAGCGACGAAGGCAAAACCCATATGACGATGCTGCGCGCACGCATCGGCCGCTTGGATCATCTGCTGCAAGACCTGCTCGCCTATTCGCGCTCAGGCCGCGACATGGCGGCCAATGCCCAGCCCACCGATACCCGCGAAGTGATCGACGAAGAGCTGGAACTGATGAATGCGCCAGCCAGCGTGACCATCATCGTTTCCGGTGACTGGCCGACACTGGAACTGTCGCGCGCGCCATTCGCGCAAGTGCTGCGCAACCTGGTCAGCAACGCCATCAAACATGGCGATGCCGCTGGTATGCAGATCACCGTAACCGCCACGCCCGACGAACACGGTTGCAGTTTCGCCGTCGAAGACAATGGCCCTGGCATCCCGGAAGAATTTCACGAGCGCGTGTTCGGCATGTTCCAAACGCTGAAGCCGCGCGACCAGGTCGAGGGCAGTGGCATGGGCTTGGCCATGGTGAAGAAAATCGTTACCGCCGCCGGTGGCAAAATCACTTTGACAAGCCCGATTACCACCGACGCGGATGGCCAGCCCCGCGGTTGTTGCTTCACGATCGACTGGCCGTCCAGCCCGCACGCCGCCGCACAAACTGTCGCCCCAACAGGAGTTGAATAATGGACAATACGCCCGCCAGCCCCGGCAAAGAGGTCAAGTTTCTGCTCGTTGATGACGACGAGATCGACGTCATGGCGATCAAGCGCGCATTTTCCAAGCTGCGCCTGGCCAACGAGGTCGTGGTGGCCAATGACGGCGTCGAGGCGCTGGACGTGCTGCGCGGCGAGAACGGTAAAACCAAGCTGGAGCCGCCGTATCTGATCCTGCTCGATCTCAACATGCCGCGCATGAATGGCTTGGAATTCCTCGAAGTCATCCGTGCAGACCCCGAGCTCAAGCACGCGCTGGTGTTCGTGCTGACAACCTCGACAGACGACAAGGATCGCGTGGCCGCCTACGACAAACACGTGGCTGGCTACATCGTCAAAGCCCGCACCGAGAGCAGCTTTGCCGAGGCGCTGAAAATGATCGACCACTACTGGCGCGTCGTCGAGTTCCCGTAGGCAAGCCCTGACCCAGTAAATCGTTTAACGTTGGGCTAGGGGACGACAACGGGCTGGGATATTGCTGAAACGACTTGGTTTTGCCGCGGCACTGCTGGTGGTCGTCAGCCATGCATACGCGCAACCGCCAGCCGTGCAAATCGACGTGCGCGCGCTCGGCAACGGCCAGTGGCAGGCCGACTACCAATGGTCCGAGCCGGTCGAAGCGCTGCGTTTTTTGCTGCCCGGCGAGGGCGTGCGACAGCGCTGGACGATTACCACGCCCGGCCTGCGGCTTGAGCCCATGGGCCGCACTGCCCGCCTGGTGCGTGAAGACGGCGCGTTATTTGCCGGCGCCAGCATCCAATTCGCCACCGACACCACGCCACTGAACAACGCCTACGAGTTTTTCGCCAAGCATTCCGATGGCGGCTTGATGCTCTACACCGGCTACCTGGTGGCGCGGCCCATGCGCGAGGCCGACAAGCGCAAAAGCGGCTTGCCGGGGCACCTGTTGTTCAAACTGCACGCGCGTGATGCCGAGCAGGTTGTGGCCGGCGGCGCCGTCAGCAAAACGGCGGTCGAATACGCCCACAGCCGCGGCGGCACCTACGCCTATTTTGGCAAGGCAGCGCCGATCGACGATGCCGCTGCGCTGGGCATCATCGACCCCGGCGCGCCCGACTGGGTGCGTGAAACAGTCGCGCAGGTATTGCCGGCAACCATGGCCTGGTTTACCGAGCAATTGGGGGTGGCCCCTGCGCAGCGGCCGGCGCTGTTGCTCAATGTTGACCCCGACGGCGAACGCGCGGTTGGCGGCGGCGTGCTCAACGCGCTGGTGCACATTGCGCTGCTGGGCGACTGGACCGAGCGTAGCGATGAATTGCACGCGCGCCTGGTGCGGTTGGTGGCACATGAATCGGCGCATATCTGGAACAGCCGTATCGTCCGCAACCGCGACGGCCGCACGCATCGGTGGTTGCACGAAGGCAGCGCCGACGCGCTGGCCGACGCGGCAATCGCCGATTTGGGTTTTTTGCCCGCAGCGCGGGTCCGGCAATTTCGCGACGACGCGCTCAATGATTGCGTGCTGGAACTGGGCAGCGATTCGCTCGCCGCGCTCAGCCAGCGCCGCCGATACGGTGCCCACTACGATTGCGGCAGCAGTTTCGAGCGCATCATCGCCAAGCGTGCCGGCCCGGTTGCGCTTTGGCGGCAATTGATCGCCCGCGCATCGGCGGGTAATGGCCGATACACCGTCGATGATTATTTGGCGGCGGTCAGCCTGGTGACAGAGTCACCCGACCTGGCGGCGTTCGGCCAACAACTCGCCATGCAAGGCTTTGCCCAACCCGAGCAGGCCTTTGCCGCGCAACTTACCGCCGCGGGTTACAACTTTGCATTCCAGGACGGCCCACCGCGGCCCGAGCAGCAAGAGCGGCTGGTGCAGATCGCGCTCGTGCATTTAGTACAGGGTGATTGCGGCAAGCAACTGCCGCTGCGCAATTACAAAAGCGTCTATGTCGTTCGTGGCGCCGAAGGCTGCCTGGCCCTGAGGCCAGGCGAAACCTATCGGATTGAACGCGTGAATGAACATGCCGTTGGCACCGCGGGTGCCGCGGCATACGACGCCATTGCTGCGGCCTGCAGCGGTGGCGATCCGGCCTTGCTGGGCGACGGCACCGAACAATGGCCGGTGCCGTGCAACCAGGCATTGCCGCCGAGGCCGCGGCGCATCGTGTTGCTTGAAGGCGCGCTTAGCGAGTGATGTTTTTACCGCCTGGCCAGCTTAGTTCGTAACCCCATTCCAGCCGTTTTTCTCCGCCTGCTGGTGCTTGCCATTCCCAGCCAATCACGCCTTGGCGGTCGTCGATGTCGCGGCGGTCGGGCTTGGCCGCTGCGCCCAATGCCTTGACCTTGATGTTGTCGTCGCCAGCGACCGGAATGCGGCTGTAAATCACCATGGGGTAGCCGCTGCTGTGGCCATTACGCACCGTGGCGACAAAGCTGCGGGTTTCGACTTCGCGGCCGCGGAACAGGGTTTCGTCTTCGGTGGCCGGCAGTGCAGTGAACTCCACGGTCACGCGCTCATCGACGCCAAAGCCCAGTTCGTGATCGGCGCCCGGCGGCAAGGTGGGCAAGCGCCCACTGCCCGCACGCGTGCTATCACGCAGCAGCTCCACGCGGCCCGCAGGCAACGGCGTGTCGGTGGTGTTTGTCAGCGTCGCGTACAAATAGGCGCTGGTGTCGAGTTGCGGCGTGGTGCGTAGTTCAATCGGCGCATCGAGCGTGACGCTGCCAAAGCCGAAACTGCGCGCGGTGTTGTCGCTGGCGGCGCTCACGCGGCCGGCCACGGCGTAACGCGCGGCAAATGCATCCACCTGAATTTGATTGCCGGCGTAGGCGGCTTGTTCGGCGGCCGCGTCAATCATCGCGGCAGGCGCCTGCATCGCCTTGGCCCGCGACTCCAACATTTCGCGTTGTAGCTGCGGTTCGAACAAGCGCACGACCTCGGGCTGCAATTGCGGCATCGCGGTGTTGCTACGCGGCCGGCCGGTGGCGAGCACGAGCGCAACGTTGGTCCAATCCTCACCGGTGTTCTGCCGCACGCTGGCTTGGTGTTCAAGCACTAGCTTGCCGGCGGTTGTGTCTAGCGCGGCGCGGTAACTGGGCTGCCAACTGGCACCGCCTACGGTGTATTGCAGGCGCAGCGGCTCGCGGGTTGCGGTGCTGGCCGTCAGGTCGATGGTGAGCGTCACGGTGTCGCGGCGGTCGCTTTGCAGGCCGGCCAGTTCGCGCTTGGTGGCGGCAATCTTGTCGTCCAGATCGCGCAGCGCAATGTCTTGCGCCAGGGTGTCGTTCAGCGCCGCCTCGGCGCCGCGCTGGGCGGCGGCCCAGGCCGATTCCCACTGCGCCACTGGCAGCGGGCTTTCTTCCTTGCCGGGTTTGGTGGCCAAGCGCTGGATGAAGTCGAGCTTGAGCTGCGCGGCGCGCTTAGCGTGTTCGGCACGGGTGCGTTGGTCTTGCAGGGTTTGCAGTTTGGCGGTCAGTTCGGCCTCGCGCGGGTTGCGCAGTTCGCTGCTGGTGACGCGCTCGCCGCGAATGCTGCCGACAACCACCCCATCCGGCGCCCGCAAGCTCACGGTTTCGGCGCGCACACTCACCGGCAAGCCCGCCACCTCGACAGTTTGTGCGCCCTGTTTACTGGGCAAGGGCACCAGCCGATGCACCTCGGCCTGGCCGGGGTAAACGACGACGCGATCAATGGTCGAGGCGGCGGCCGGCAAGGTGGTGGCGGCCAGCGCAACGGTGCAAACAAGAGTGGTCAGGCGCATGCGGGTGTCCAAGGCTAGTATCGAAGTTGAGACCCATGCGCACCACGCTTGGTTCGCGCATGGGCTCCACGGTAGTGTTCGCGCATGGCACATCACAAGCCGAACCTGCCGAACAAAACCTGCCAAACCTGTGGCAAGCCGTTTGCGTGGCGCAAGAAGTGGGCGCGCGATTGGGCGCAGGTTAAATACTGTTCCGAGCGCTGCCGGCGCAGCGCCAAGCAGGCGCGCGCGTGAGCGGCTGCCGCCACCTGATTGTGGTGTTGGGCGACCAGCTCGCGCCTGACCACGCGCTGATAGCCCAGGCCGATGCCGCACAAGACCGCGTGTGGATGGCCGAAGTGGCGGAGGAATCCACCCACGTTTGGTCGCATAAGGCTCGAACCGCGCTGTTTTTGAGCGCCATGCGGCATTTTTATGCAGGCCTCAACTTGCCCGGTGACTACTTGCGCTTGGGCGAGCACGACTTTGCATCGCTGGGCGACGCGCTGGCCGACGGCCTGGCCCGCCATGCGCCGGAACGTGTGCTGGTTTTGCAACCCGGCGATTGGCGCGTGCAACAACTGTTGCAGGCCACCTGCGAAGCCGCCGATGTGCCATTGACGGTGCACGAAGACCCGCATTTTTTGTGCAAGCTGGACAACTTTCGCGGCTGGGCTGACGGCCGCAAGCTGTTCCGTATGGAAGACTTCTACCGCTGGATGCGCAAGCGTAAACGCATCCTCATGGACGACGGTGGGCCGGTGGGTGGGCAGTGGAACTTTGACGCCGACAATCGCAAAAGCTTTGGCAAACACGGGCCTGGTGAGCTGCCGCGGCCTTCGGCGTTCAAGCCGGATGAAACGACGCGTGCAGTGTTCGAGGCCGTCGAGCAGCACTTTGGTGATCACCCGGGTTCACTGGACAGCTTCGCGTGGCCGGTCACGCCCGCGCAGGCACGAGCGGCCTTGGACGACTTCATCAAAAACCGCCTACCCGACTTTGGCCGCTATCAGGACGCGATGTGGACCGGCGAGCATGCGCTGTATCACTCGTTGTTGTCGGCGGCGATGAACCTGAAACTGCTGCACCCGCAAAGCGTGATTGATGCCGCCGTTGCGGCGTATGAAGCTGGCGATGCGCCGATTGAAGCGGTCGAGGGCTTTGTGCGGCAAATCCTGGGCTGGCGTGAGTACGTGCGCGGCTTGTACTGGTTGCGCATGCCGGATTTTGCGCACGACAACGCGCTGGGCGCCGAGCGCGACTTGCCACCGTTGTACTGGACCGGCGACACCCAAATGGCCTGCCTCGCCGATGCGGTAGGCCAGACGCTGGACCACGCTTACGCCCACCACATCCAACGGCTGATGGTGACCGGCCTGTTCGCCCTGTTGCTGGGCGTTGAGCCACGGCAAATCCACGCCTGGTATCTGGCCGTCTATGTCGATGCGGTGGAGTGGGTGGAACTGCCGAACACGCTGGGCATGAGCCAATACGCCGATGGCGGTGTGCTGGGTTCCAAGCCTTATGTGGCCAGCGGCAAGTACATCCAGCGCATGAGCAATTATTGCGCGGGCTGCAAGTTCGACCCGGCGGATGCCACAACGGAAGATGCCTGCCCGTTCACCACGCTGTATTGGGATTTTCTCGCCCGCCACAGCGACAAATTGGGTGACAATCAGCGCATGCGTTTTCAGTTCAAGAATCTCGACCGTAAATCGGCGGGCGAAAAAGCGGCCATCACGCGCCGTGCCAATTGGCTGCGCGAAGCGCTTGCGGACGACGCCTTGTGACGGCCGGCCCGGCCACAGTTAAGGCGGCGGCAGTCACGCGCGCCGACATCCCGTCGGCGGCCAATTGGCTGGGCGCAGCAGGTGTGTTGCCGTTCGTGATTGGCGCGATTGGCAGCCACGTCGAAACGGGCCTGATTGCGCCGCACGCCATGAATGCGCTGCTGATCTACGCCGCGGTGATCGTGTCGTTCATGGCTGGCTGCCAGTGGGGCGGCTGGGTGGCCAATGCCAAGCAGGACTTTGCCTGGCTGCGGCTCATCGCCAGTGTTGTGCCAGCGCTGGTGGCCTGGCCGGCATTGCTGTTGCCACCGCCTGCTGCGCTGCTGATGCTCGCCGGTGCATTCGTCGCCGTTTATGTAGCCGACGTGTTGTGGTTCATGGCCGGCTGGTGGCCGCGCTGGTATCTCAAGCTGCGCACGGCGCTTACCGCCGCTGTAATCGGTAGCTTGGCACTGGCCTGGACGGCGCTGGCCAACACGTAGCGAACGCCCAGTAGGTGCCTACTAGTAAGCGCCCACCCACTGCCGCCAGCCGTTGACCACGTTGGGGCGCGCTGCGGTGAATTTGCGCTGCGCCGCCACGGCACCGCTGGTACAGGTTGCCGTACCGCCGATGACGTTCAGCGCGCGCTGGATTGACGCTTCATTGCCTGTATCGCCGGTGACGTCCAGGGGATTCGCCCAGTCATCTTCAACAGCGCAGTCGGGCGCGATGCCGTCGAAGTAGTCGCCTTGGCCATTGGCGTTAACCGTTTGGAAGTTCACCAGCGCCGCAGTTTTGTTGCAGAAGTTCATCGGGAGTTGGCCGACGGGCTTGCCACAGGTTGTGCCGCCGATGACGACGACGTCCATATAGGGCTCCAGGCCGTTGATGACCAGTTCGCTGGCCGAGCAACTCGATGCCGTGGTGATGACAAATACGCGATTGATGTCCAGCGCGCTGGCGGCTTGGGCGAAGCCGTCCATGTTGTCGGCAAACCGTAGGCGCTCAATAAATTCGTACTCCGGGTGGTCCGGGTTGGCCTGTGCATTGGAGAGCACGCCACCTTCGTTGTCTGTTCCGGCGATGAGGCTGCCCAGCACAGTCGAGGTAGCGACGTCGCCGCCGCCGTTGTAACGCAGGTCCAGGATCAGTTCGTCAACGCCGCCATTGTTTGCAAAGGCCGTGAACGCGTTGTTCAACTCGGTGCGGGACTTGGCGCGAAAGAAGTTGGTGAACAGCACGTAGCCCACATCGGCGCCGCCGGCCGTCGTCGTGCGCGTGACCACCTGCGTGCTGTCGATGGTGACGACGCGCTTGGTGACATTGATGGTCTGCGTGGCACCGCCGTTGCGGCTGAACGCGATTTCGACCGGCACGCCTTCATCGTTCGGCCCCAACAGGCTGCTGATGTTGGAGCGCGGGAAGTCGCCGGACCGATCCACCGTAGGTGCTACGCCATTGATGCGCTGGATCAGGTCGCCACGCAACAGGCCGGCATTACCCACTGGGCTGCCGTCGATCACATAGGTGGCGAAATGGTCATCGCTGTCATCAAAGTCAAAACGCACGCCAATGCCGGTGAACTGACCGTCCTCAAGCAAGCTGGTGAACGCGCCCTGGTCGGTGATGAACGAATACACATCGTCGATGCCGCCGCTGGCGCCGTCTTGGCGTTTAAGCGCCTGCAGCAGCGCCTCGGGCGAATCGAAGCTGGCCGGGTTGGCGCTGGCATTGACGAAATCACGCCACAGGTAATCGTCAGTCAGTTGCTGGAAAACAAAATTGTTCTGGCCCGTGATCGAGCATTCTTGCGCGCTGTCGTCGCCGCCGCAGGCGGCCAGCGCAGCGGCAGCAATGAACAACGTGACGCGTTGTAGGGTCGGGGCTCGGTTAGTCATGGCTGGCCTCGGGGGTCGCGCCAAAAGACGCTGATAACAGTCGATCTAGCCTACCGACTGCGGCGCAAAATGTCTTCGAAGGCAGATTCGACCGTCGGATAGGCAAACTCGAAACCGTGCGCCAGCGCACGTTTGGGCAGCACGTGCTGGCCGGTGAGTAGCAGGTGCGCCATGCCGCCGACCATCAGTCGCAAGGCCGGCGCCGGCACGGGCATAACCACCGGCCGTTTCAATGCGGCGCCCAGGGCCTTCGAGAAATGCTTGTTGCTCACCGGGTGCGGCGCGGTGGCATTCACCGGGCCGCGCAGGCTGTCGTCGTCGATTGCAGTGCTGATCAATTGCACCAGATCATGGCGATGTATCCAGCTCATGACCTGATCGCCGTCGCCCAGCCAGCCACCCAGGCCCAGCTTGAACGGCGTGATCATGGATGCCAATGCACCGCCGCCAACGCCCAGCACCACGCCGATGCGCAGGCAGCAGACGCGCACGCCCAGTGGCACGGCGCCAGTCGCAGCCTGCTCCCAGTCACGGCAAAGCTCGTGCTGGTATTCCTTCACTGGCAGTGAGTTTTCGTCGAGCTGCACTTGCCCTTGCGCGCCGTACCAGCCGACGGCTGAACCACTCACCAACACCTTGGGCCGTTGCTCGCGTGCGGCCATCCAGGCCACCAAGTTCTTCGTCAGGCCCACGCGGCTGTCGTGGAAGGCCTGTTTGCGCTTGGCATTCCAGCGGCCGCCGGCCAGGCTTTCGCCGGCCAAGTTCACCACGGCATCGATGTGCATGTCGTCCGACACGGCGTCCAGCGACTCCACCGCCACAACCGACGGTGGCAGGCATTGCGCAGCCTTGGCCGACGAGCGCGTGAGCACGGTGACCTGGGCGCCATCGGCGATCAGCCGCGGCACCAGCAGTTGGCCGATGAAGCCGGTGCCGCCAGTGATGAGAATGTTCAAATTGGATTGCGCGCAGGAATCAGCCGCTCAAGATGCCTGTTCGTGCGAGGCAACTCAAGCTGGCAGTGCGAGGATTTTCTCCAACTGGGCCGCTGCGTCTAACAAGCGGCCTTCATTGCCTGGCGCGGCAGCCAGCATGATGCCCGCTGCCAGGCCAGTTTTGGCATCGCGATACGCAGGCGCGGGCACCGTGATCGCCGACAAATCCATGCTGTTGGCCAGCGTGTGCGCGGTGATCTGCTGGTTCAGGCCGGGGCGCATCAAGGTGGCGCGGTTCATGGCGCCGTGCTTGGGTGCCAACATGCCCAAGGTGGGCAAGCACAGCAGGCCATCGTCGCCCAGCGCAGCACGGACGGTTTTGCGCGCGGTTTCAAATTGTTCGACAACGGCTTGCAAGGCTGCGGCGCTGCGCGGCCGGTACAGCGGCGCAACCAGCGTGAACCACAACAAAAACCCAGGTTGGATGGTGGGTTTGCCGAGCACTTGGCGGAGTAATTCCCGTGCAGCAGAGAATGGCTGCGTGTCAGCGGACAACCAGTCTCGCCACAGCGGAATCATCTCGCCAGTGACCAGTTTGGGCAGCGCCATGAACAGGTCGGTAGCGCCTTGCAGCGGTGAGCGATCAAGGCTCAGGCCGGCAGTTTGCAAGCCCGTGATTGCCGCCTGCCAAGCGTCGTCGATACAGGCCGAGCCGGCTGTGAACGGATAGCCTTGCGGAACCCACAGCCGCAGGCCGCTAAGCGGTTGTGGTGGGCCGAGCGGTTGGTCTGCGATCACGGAATAAGCCAGCCGCGCGTCCCGCACCGACCGCGCCAGCGGCCCCAGCCCGTTCCAGGTTTCGAAAAATGGCCCCGACACCGGCTCAACGCCGGTCTTATCGATGGCACCCGAGTGCGGCCGAAAGCCCACCAAACCGCAAAAAGCGGCGGGGATGCGAATCGACCCGAGAATGTCCGTGCCAAAACCCAATGGCGAAGCGCCGCTGGCAATCAGCGCGCCTTCACCACCAGTGCTGCCGCCGGGAGTTCGGGATTGATCCGCAGGGTGGCGTGTGCGGCCAAAGCGCAGGTTGTGCGTTTCGGCGGTCATGACGAACTCGGGCACATTGCTGCGGGCCATGACGATGGCGCCGGCAGCTTTGAGCTTTTTCACAACCGGCGCGTCATCGGTGCAGTCCACAGGCGTAGCCCGAAGGCTGCCGCAAGTGACCTGCTCGCCCGCCAGGCCGTAGGTTTCTTTGAGCGTGATCGGCAGGCCTGCCAGCGGCCCAGGTTTTGGCGCGGCTGCCTGTTCCAAGGCAGCTTCGCGCGTGACTTGCGTTGCTGCATTGAGCGCCGGATTGACCGCATCCAGCCGGTCGAGGTGCCAACGCATCACAGCCTCGGCGCTGCGCGCGCCGCTGGCCATTTGTTCGAGCAGCGCCGTGGCGTCGGGCCAATCGCCTTGGGTGTAATCAGGCATCGCGGCTACAAGCTGGCGGGCTCAGCGCGCAGCGTGGTCTCGTCCAAACGCTCCAACAAAGCGACGTTCATCGGCACTTTGGGCAGTTCATAGCGGAAAAAGTAGCGGCAGGCGGCGATTTTTCCGGCATAGAAATCGCGGTCGGCGTCGGTGGCGTGGTTCATCGCGGGGCGTGCAATGGCAGCCTGCTTGAGCCATAACCAGGCGATGACCACATGGCCCAGGGTATCCAGGTACAGCGTGGCATTGGCCAGTGCGCGCTCGGCGCGGCCAGCGGCCAGTTCGCTCGCCAGCAGCTTTGTGACGCGGCCCACATGGCCCAGCGCGTCGGTGAGTGCGCGGGCTTCGGCGGCCAGGGCGTCGTCCAGCATCACGATTTTTGCGGTATGGAAGACCTCGCGCACCAATAGCTTGAACGCCGCGCCATTTTCCAGCAGCACTTTGCGGCCCAGCAAGTCCAGGCCTTGGATGCCGTGGGTGCCTTCGTGGATGGGGTTGAGGCGGTTGTCGCGGTAGTAGCGCTCCACCGGGTAGTCGCGGGTGTAGCCGTAGCCGCCCAGCACTTGAATGGCGTGTTTGTTGGCCTCCAGGCAGAACTCGCTGGGCCAGCTTTTGGCGATGGGCGTGAGGATATCCAGCAATTGGCGGTGTTCGTCGGTGTTGCCAATGCCGGCTTCGAGTTGATCGACCAGCGTGGCGCAGTACAGGCATAGCGCCAATCCGCCCTCCACCGCCGCCTTTTGTGCCAACAACAGACGGCGCACATCGGCATGCTCGACGATAGCCACAGGCTTGCTGGTCGGGTCGCGGTCGGTCAGCGGCCGGCCCTGCGGGCGGTGTTTGGCGTAGTCCAGGCTGGCGGTGTAGCCGGCGTAGCCGATGGCCGCTGCGCCCATGCCGACGCCAATGCGTGCCTCGTTCATCATGTGGAACATGCCTTTCAGGCCTTGGTTTGGCGGCCCGATCAGTTCGCCAATACACGGCTCGTCCTCGCCGAAGTTCAGCACCGTGTTCACTGTGCCCCGGTAGCCCATCTTGTGGTTCAGGCCGGCCAGCTTGACGCCGTTGCGCTGGCCCAGGCTGCCGTCATCGCCCACGCGAAATTTGGGCACGGCAAATAGCGAGATGCCCTTGGTGCCGGGCGGCGTGTCGGGGCTGTCGATCTTGGCCAGCACCATGTGCACGATGTTTTCGCTCAGGTCGTGCTCGCCACCCGATATCCACATCTTGGTGCCGGTGATCTCGTACCGGCCATCGTCACGCAATTTGGCTTTGGTTTTGATGTCGCCCAGCGAGCTGCCGGCCTGCGGCTCGCTCAAACACATCGTCCCGAACCAGCGGCCTTCGATCATGGGCGCCATGTACCGCGCCTGCTGATCGGCGCTGCCGACGATGCGCAGCAAATTGGCGGCTGCCGCGGTCAGGAACGGATAACCCGCCGTGCCCACATTGGCTGCCGTGAACAAGGCCGCGCATGCCTGGCTGACCGTATAAGGCAGGCCAAGGCCACCATGCTCGGGCGCAAACGCAGTACCCAAAAAGCCGCCCTCGATATAGGCATCCAAGGCCTGCTTGACCTCTGGGATGAGATGCACGCGCTCACCGTCGAAGGTTGGCTCGTTGGCATCCAGCTTTGCGGCATGCGTGGCGAACTGATCGCGCGCCAAAGTGCGCGCTGTTTCGAGCACCGCGTCGAACGTCTCACGGTCGTGGTCGGCAAATTGCGCGTGCTCGCAAAGCGCCTGTACGTCCAGCAGTTCGTACAGCAGAAAGTCGAGGTCGCGGGGTTTGATGAGGTCGGTCATGGGGTGTCGAGCGCGAGAATTTGGGCAAGGTGCGGAACACTAGCGTATTCGGCACACTCTTACTCTTATGCTCCGCCGCCATGTCATTTTAGGATTGCTCGCCAGCCTGCCGGGCCTGGCCGCCGCCAAGCTTGCGCCGACGCCGCGCCAGACTGCCGGCCCGTTCTACCCGTGGGCCGAGCCGGAGCACGACGACGCCGACCTCACCCGTGTGCCCGGCCAGCCACCTGCGCAAGGCGAGCACACGCGCCTGACTGGCCGCGTGTTGTTGCCGGATGGCACGCCGCTGGTCGGCGCCCGCGTGGAAATCTGGCAATGCGATGCGGTGGGTCGTTATCACCATGTGCGCGATGGCGGCCGCAACGCGCCAGACGCCGGTTTTCAGGGTTATGGCTACTGCGACGTTGATAACGATGGCGCTTACGCCTTCCGCACCATCAAACCCGTCCCTTACTCCGGGCGCACGCCGCATATCCACTTGCGGGTGCTGGATGGCGATGGCCGCGAGCGGCTGACGACGCAGGTCTATGTGGCGGGCGAGCCGCGTAATGGCCGCGATGGCTTGTTTGATGCCAGCCTAGCCGTGCCGTTCGAGCCGGCTGATGCCGATGGCTTGCGGTGGGCCGTGCAATTCAACCCGGTGGTGCAGCCCCGCGCCTGACCTGCGACAATCCTCACGTTAGTTTCACGGGGATTGCGCTCATGGATGACGCGCTGCACATCGGTGTTATCGGCGCGACCGGCATGCTGGGCCACCACACGGCGCGCGCAGCCTTGGCCGCCGGCCATAAACTCACGGTTTTTCATCGCCGTAGTTCCAAGCTGGACGTGCTGGGCGATCTGGACTTCACGCCCGTCGAGATTGACCTGGCCGATACCGATACGCTGGTTGCGGCATTCGAAACCGTCGATGTGGTTATTCATGCCGCGGCCTTCTACCCCACAACGCCGCGGCCGTGGCAGCAGGATGTGGCCGAGGCCGAGCAGCAGATCACCCACTTTCTGAATGCCGTACGCCGCGCCGATTGCCGCGGTGTGTATGTGGGCGGCGCCATTGCGTTGAAGACGGCACCGCCCGGCACCAAGGGCCGCGAGAGCAACGACTACCCGAGTGCGCCGGCCTCAAAAAACCCCTACCTGCGCAGTAAATGGTTGATGGACCGCATGGTTGTCGATGCCGGCAAACGCGGTTTGCCTGTCAGCGTCGCCATCCCGGCGATGACCTTTGGCGAGTATGACTACGGCCCGTCAACCGGCCAACTCATCACCCGCCTGGCCAACGACGATCTGCCGGGCTACGTGCGCGGCAACCGCAATGTGATCTACGCCGGCGATGCTGGCCGCGGCATCGTCGCTGTGGCCGAGCGTGGCAACCGCGGCGAGCGCTACCTGCTCACCGGCACCAACACCGACATGGACACGCTGGTGGCCAAAATCGCCAAGCTCACCGGCAAAGCCGCGCCGAATGCCGTCCCGCTGGGCATGGCCAAGTTGCTGAGCCGCTGGCAAGCCATCAAGCACCGTTATTTCGACGGCCCGTTGCCGGTGCTGACACCGACTGCAATCGCCGTCATGTCGGCCGGCCAACATTTGAGTGGTATCAAAGCCAAGCAGGATTTGGGTTTCGAGGCAGAGGTGTCGCTGGATGACGCGCTGCGCCGGGCCTACGCGTGGTTCAAAGCCCAGGGAATGATCACTGCTTAGTGATAGCCGCTATCCGCGCTGACCTTGCCGCGGAACACCCAATAATTGTGTGCGGTATAAGCCAATATCACCGGCAGAATCAGCGCAATGCCAACGGCGATGAATTGTTGTGATTCGGGCTGTGCGCCAGCGTCGAACACGGTGAGCGAGCGCGGCACAATCCACGGCCACAGGCTGATGGCCAAGCCCAGCAATGTGAGCATGAACAAGCCCATGCCGGCGGCCAGCGGCAGCGCATCGTGGCCATTGCGGCCCAACCCGCGCCAGGTGAGCCATGCGGTCAATGCCGTGGCCATTGGGATTGGCGCCAGATAGGCCAGATTCGGCCACGCAAACCAGCGCGTTGCAATGTCGGCGCTCATCAGCGGCGTCCACAGGCTGACGATCGCCACACAGGCCAGGCTTGCTAGCAACAGGCGGCGACCGCGGCGGCGCATCGTCTCGGCTTGGGGGCCGTCGGTTTTGAGCACCACCCAGCAGGCGCCGAGCAAGGCGTAGGCAATCACCACAGCGACGGCTGTGAATGCCGGAAACGGGGCCAACCAGTCGAACTGCTCATCCGCCCCAACGCCCTGCACATAAGCGCCTAATACCAGGCCCTGGCAGGCTGCCGCCAGCAATGAACCGCCGAAGAACGCGCGGTTCCACCAGCGCGGGTCGTCGAACTTGAAGCGGTACTCGAAGGCCACACCGCGGAACACCAGCCCGGCGAGCATGAGCATCAGCGGTAGATAAAACGCCGACGTGAGCATGCCGAAAGCTTTGGGGAAGGCCCCAAACAGCACGGCGCCGCCTAACACCAGCCAGGTTTCGTTGCCGTCCCAGATTGGCGCCAGCGAATTCATCATGCGGTCGCGCTCGGCCTCGTCGCCGGCCAGCGGAAACAGGATGCCCACGCCGAGATCGAAGCCGTCGAGCAGCACATACATCATCACACCAAAGGCGATGACGCCGGCCATGACCAGGTCGAGCGTCATGCGGGTTGGCCTTGCGCAGCAGCCGTGTTGTCGGACGGCTGTGGGCCAGTGCCTACTGCCGTGCGCATCATGCGTAACACGACAAAGACGAATACGACTAGCAGCACCGAATAGATGATCGAAAACAGCGACAGGCTCGTGGCAACCTCAGCCGCTGTAACAGTGGCCGAGCCCGAATCAGCCGTACGCATCAAGCCGTAAACAACCCAAGGCTGGCGGCCAATCTCGGTCACCAGCCACCCAGCGATAACGGCCACGAAGCCCAGCGGGCTGGCGAGTATCAACCCGCGCAACAAGTGCCGGTTTAGCCCTGCACCGTCGTACAGGCGGCCCCGCAGCAATTGCACCACGCCCGACCAGGCCAGCAACAAAAACAGCACGCCGATGCCGACCATCACGCGAAAGGCCCAGAATACCGGCGCGACCGGCGGTCGATCCTCCGGCGGCACTTCGGTGAGGCCTTTGACCTCGCCGTCCAGATCATGGGTGAGGATCAGGCTGGTTATTTCCGGGATGCCGATTTCGAAGTGGTTGGTCTCGGCGGCTTGATCCGGAATGGCGAACAGCAGCAGCGGCACGCCGGTGTCTGTATTCCAGTGGCCTTCCATGGCAGCGACCTTCATGGGCTGGTGCTCAAGCGTGTTCAGGCCGTGCAAGTCGCCCAGCAGAATCTGCAGCGGTGCCAGCAGCGCAGCCGTCAGCACGGCCAAGCGCAGCGTCATGCGGCCGAACTCGGCCTGCTTGTGGTTCAGCACATGCCAGGCACCGACGCCGGCAGCCACGAAAGCCGTGGTCAGCAGGCTGGCGCAGATCATGTGGGCGTAGCGATAAGGGAACGACGGATTGAAGACGATGGCCCACCAGTCTTCCACAAAGAACACGCCGTCCTGCATGCTGAACCCGGCCGGCGTGTGCATCCAGGAATTGGCCGCCAGAATCCAGAATGCCGAGATCAACGTGCCGATGCCCACCATCACGGTGGAGAAGAAATGCAGCCAGCGCGGCACCCGATCCCAGCCAAACAGCATGATGCCGAGAAAGCCTGCCTCGAGGAAAAACGCTGTCAGCACCTCGTACGAAAACAGCGGCCCCAGCACATTGCCCGTGGCCTCGGAAAACGCGGCGAAGTTGGTGCCGATCTCGTAGCTGAGCACCACGCCGCTGACCACGCCCATGCCGAAATTGACGGCGAAAATACGCGCCCAGAACCGGCAGGATTCGCGATAGATTGCCCGCTTGGTGGCCAGCCACAAGCCCTCATGCGCGATCAGTAGCAGCGCGAGCCCGATGGTGAGCGTGGGGAACAGGATATGGAAGCCAATGGTTAGGCCGAACTGAATACGAGATAACAGTAAGGCGGTGATTTCCATATAGAAAATCTATCATGCTGCACTGCAATATTCCAGCGCGCAGCCATGATTGCGCGATGGTTTACGGTGCGAGATGCTCCGTCAAGAATGCGGTCTGCGCAGCGCAGCCTTGCTTGAACCAGTCGTCCACATAAATCTCGAAATGGCCAGTTTCCAAGCGCAGCACGGTGGCATTGCCGCCAGCGCGCTCGGCCGCGGCTTCCACATCGGCCGGCGGGCAAATGCTGTCGGTGGCGGCCACCACAAACAGGATGGGCGCAGCCACTTGGTTCGATTGCAGGCCCGGCCGGTACAGCGCCAAGGTGAGCAACATGCCCGCGGTCATGCGGTTGGGCCAGTCGTCGGGCGTAATCCGCAAGTAGCCAGCCTTGGCATCTTCGGTGGCCAGCGCGGCCAACTCCCCCGGTGCGCCGACGACCGGCAAATAGACTGGGCTGCCGCCCAGTTTTCGCCGAGTGATGTCGCGCAGCGCGGCGGCGGTGAGTTTGATGGAATGCGCCACACCCTGGCTGGCGGTCAAATGCTTGAGCGCGCCCAAGCCGTCCATCATCGCGCCCTGCGAACACACGGCGCGGATGTTGGCGTCTTGCGCGCCAATTGCAATCACGTGCCCGCCGGAGAACGAGCTGCCCCAGATGCCGATGCGGGCCGCATCAACGCCTGCCAATCCGCGGGCATGGGCAACAGCGGCGTGCCAGTCGGCTTGTTGTTTGGCTACCACGATGTGCTCGCGGGGTTCGCCGTCGCTGCCGCCGAAGTGGCGATAATCGAATAGCAGCACCGCCAGGCCAGCACGGGCGAAGGCCTCGGCGTAAGGCTCCAGGCCGGCATTGCGAACACCACCCAGGCCGTGGGCCATGACGACGCAGGGCAGGCCAGCGTCATTGTTCAGCGTCGATTTTGCTGGTGTATATAGCCACGCTGCACAGCGCGTGCCGTCGCTGGCAAAGTCGGCGTCTTCGCGCGTGTAGTCATCCATTGTTGTTGTCTCGCAGCCGGCAACCCCGCCGAATGTACTCCAACTTGTTAGTGCCGAGGTTAATCGGGCTCGGCGCGCTAACTGACATCCAGCGCGTGGGCTTTCAGGTCAGCCAGGTCGCAGACCTCTAGGCTGCTGGCTTCGGTAGCTTGCAGCACCACCCGCGGCGCCGCGCCGGCCTCGAAGGCCTCCTGCCAGCGCGCGGCGCACAGGCACCACTGATCACCGGGTTTCAGGCCTGGGAAGCCCCATTGGGGGCGTGGCGTGCTCAGGTCGTTGCCACGGGCTTTCGAGAACGCGAGGAACTCGGCTGTGACACGTGCGCAGATGGTGTGCCGCCCGCCGTCACTGCGGTCAGTGCGGCAACAGCCATCACGAAAATAGCCGGTCTTGGGGTCGTGGCTGCAATCGGTCAAGGGCTCGCCGAGCACGTTGTTGGCTGGTGTTGTCATCAATCTAATGCATGGTTGAGGATCAGACAGTTAGGCTACAAGAGTTCTCAACTTGTCGGTGTTTGGCAAGCGTGGGCGCGGCAATCTCTCCTACCGAAGCCGCCACCCAATGAGAGGCTCTCATTGTGGGTAGTCCCCTAAGTTAGGGGACGGCGAGCGTAGCGAGCAGGGGTGTGGGGGCAAAACCGGTAACGGTCTGCACAGCAGACCGCCGAGCGGCGTGCCCGCGAGGATTGCCGCGGCGCTTCGCGCCTCGCAATGACGGGCCTGGTTCGATTTAGGCGTTTGGCACTCGGTAAAAGCGCACCATGTCGGTAAAGCTGTATAGCCCGATCTGGGTGAATTCCAGCGTTAGACCATCCAGCGTTGAACGCAGCTCGTCGTCCCAGCGCAGCATTTGTGCCTCGACCGCGCGCCCGCAATCGGCATTGGGGAAGTAACCCAGTGTGATGTGTGGTTCGAGCGGTGTGGTGTAGGCCCAGCCCCAATCGGCTTCGTGCTGTTCGGCTCGGGCCAAGCGCTGAGCTTGAAACGCCGCGAATCGCTCGGCCTGCTCGGCATCGGCCGGTTTCAGGTCGGCCACAATGCCCACACCGGTGCTTGAGCGCAGCGCGTCGAATGCGAAACGGATGGGCAGCATGGCGTTGAGCGCGGCCTGTGTGCTGCGCACCGAAGTCACAGCATCGGGCGGCGCAGCCACTGGCAGGTCATCAAACCACGGTTGCATGGCCGACTGCGTCTCAGCGTTGGCTTTGGGCAACACCGCCACGTTGAGGCCATCCCACGCGGTCACGTGATAGGTCGAGGGTGGCATGGCGCAAAAGCCCAAGTCGCGGCGCAGCTTGGCCGGGTTTTGCGCTTGCATCCAGGCCGCCAACGCACCGTACAGGGCTTGGTCTGCATGCTTGTCGTAACGGCAGGTCAGCAGTTGGCCGTGGCCGTCATCGCGCAGGCCGCCGTCGGCAATATCCGGGTTGTCGAACAGCAAGGTAAAGCCGGCGTGCGGTGCCCACACGGCGCGGGCGGCGTCGATGCTGGCCAATTTACTATTGGAAATCGTTGTGTTGGTGATTGCAGGGGCCTCGGGCATGGCGGCATCGTATGATGCACAAGCACCATTTGATTGCTGGGACAACGAAGATGGCGACAGTTGAGCATGCCGCACGGATTGAGTCTATCGATGCCATGTTGCAGGCGCTGGACAGCGCCACGGTCAAGACCTGGTTCGACATCGGGCTGCTGCTCGACACCCTGCGCGACAACCGGCGCATTTTTGAAGCGGGCTCGGCATCTGTCGCTGACTACTCTGCCCTGGCGCAAAGCAAGGTGGGCAGCTTGGGCGGGCCGTCAAGCCTTGCACCCGGCGCGCTCGCCTTGGACAGCGTGCTGACACCGTGGGGCGGCCGGGCACAATTTTGCCAGCAGCGCATGGAGCGCGGCAGCGCCGACTACAACGCACTGATCGGCAGCGTTTGGGCGCAAACACGGCAACTCACCGAGGCTCTGGCGCGGGCTATTGCCGACCAGCAGATCGAGTGCCTCGTCGTGCGCGGCCTGTGGTCGCGGCCTGACCACCTGCCTGCAGCGCTGGCTGTTGTTTTGCTATGCGAACACCTGCAATTGCCAGTCATCGCCGAGCACGAGGCGCCCTGGTGGCGCGATCCCAAGGCTGTTTCGGCCAATGCCCACTTGGGTGAGGTGTTCTCGGTGGTCGAGACCTGCTTCCCGTGGGACGCGCCACTGGCCGCGCATGTTGCCGAGACAGCCGATGATGTTTTGCGGCTGTGCGAAACCCTGGGCATCAGCCCGGCGCATGTGTTGCAAGGCGGTGATCTGGCCTCGGCCTTGCAGCCGGTTGCCGAGGTTGCCACCGGCGCGGCCTACGGCACCGCCACGCACGACGCCGTGGTGGCGGCGCTCGAGGCGCATCGCAATGCCACCAGCGACGACGCCGACTTTCACGCGGTTGCAGCCGCCGACAACCGGCAGTATCTGCCCGGCCTGTCGCCGCTGGAATACATCATCAAGCTGAACTCGCTGATCGACCCCAGCGCCTTCCGCATCGAAGAAAAAGAACTGCGCGGGCGGGTGTTCCGCTTTGCCAATGCCCGCGCCGCCGAGGCCGGCTTTGACGCAGCCACGCGCCGGCGCCTGCTGCATGCAGTGAATTTCATTTTCGACTACCACGTGGGCGAGGACGAGCTGGTGGTGGATCACTCGCTGTCGTACCGCCACCGCCACACCCGCCACTACCCCTGGCGCAAGCTCACCGAAACCGAACTATGCGGCTGGGTGGGCTTGCTGGCCGAGCAGTTTGCTGGCGATGCGGCGCCTGCCGCGGTGCCCGCGCAAGACAGCGTGCCATTCAATTTGGCCGAAGCCGCCGCATGGGCGCTGGGCGCGAGCGCGGGCCTCGGAATCGACAACACAGGCCGCCTGTTGTCGGCCTTGTCCCACGACGCCGGCTTTGCCTGGCTGCCAAACAGCGAATCACGTGACACGTTCGCCCGCGAGGCGGCATTGCTGGAGCAGTTTGCCGAGGGCCATGGGCAAATCATGTTGCTGCTCAAGCCAGGCTGGGGCAGCGGCGCGATCACACAGGCGACCGCCGAGGCTGTACTTGCCAGCTACCCGAAAATTGCGGCCCGTACGCGCATTCTGGAAACCCACGGCGTATCGCACGGCACCCACTTGCAACAGTTGGGCGCGCGGGCGGCAGCCGGCTTGGCCGGCCTGCGCGACGCCGATGGCAGTGTGATCGCCTTTGGCCACGCGAATACCTTGTCGCTGGATTTGCTGCGCCTGCCCAGCCTGCGCTTGGGCGTGTGCCGCGATCCGCTGGACGCCGCCTACATGGGTTTGGAGCAAGGGCAAGCCTATTGCTTGTGGGTGCCAGCAGAACTGCGGCCCAGCCTGGCCTACCCGACGCCGATTCAAACGCCGGCCGAGTTTGCCGCCGCATTGGCTAGCGCCGATTTTCGCGCCGCCGCCCTGGCGGAGGGCGAAGACGCTTTGCTAAAGCGCTTGGCCGAAGACGCCAACCGCTACGGTACACCGGTTGCGCAGTTGTTGACCGCGGATGATGCCGGCGCGGACTCGCCAGTCGAATCCAACTTGCTCACCGGCGTGCACAGCAACGGCGCGCCGTGGTCGGGTGGCTACGCGCGCATTTCTGCAGCCGATGGCTGGGCGTTTTCTACCGTGTTTGCCAACAGCAAGACCGACACCGTGCTCGACCTGATCAAGCAATTTGTCGCTGGCGGTGGCGGCGAGCCGGCGCTGGCCTGGAACGGCGGCTACATCCTCAATGCCGAGCTGGTTGGCAAGCTGGGCCTGCCCGAGGACTACATCGGCAGCCCGCTGGGCCTGCTCATCGACCAGGGCCGTGTGCGCAGCCTGCCACTATTCAATAAGCCGGCACTGGGCTTTACGGCCGCTGGCGGCATCGTGCTCAAGGAAGCCAACCTGAAAGACGGCCTGAGCGTGGGCGTGGCCGGCGGCGACACGATTGAGTTCGGCCCCGGCGACCGCAACGTGCTGCACGCCGACAAGCCATCGTTTTACGACCTGCTGGCCGATACCGAGTCCATCGACCTGCGCGGCCGCACCGCCTACCGCTTCGCCGCCGACCAGATTATCAGCGTGCATAACAACGAAGCCGAGTTGGCGATGTTGCCCGTGGGCCTGACCGTGGTCGTGCCCAGCGATTCCGAACTCGCGGGTTGGGCCGCTGGTGCCACAGTGGAATACACCTTGCCCGCATGGGACGGCGTGCAGGACGCCATCGAAGCTGGCCCGATGTTGGTGCGCGACAGCATGGAGTCCATCGAAATGGAGGCCGGTGGCTGGAAGCGCCAAGCCAGTATCCGAACCCAGGCCGCGCGGTTGGACTACACCCACATGCGTGGGCCGAAGATTGCCGTGGGTTTGACGGCCGACGAAGATCTCATCGTCGTCGCCATCAACGGCCGCATCCGCGAATCGGTGGGTGCCACGCACGGCGAACTGGCCAAGATCCTGCTCGACATGGGCGCCGTGCGCGGCATGGGTTTCGACCCCGGCGGCAGCGTCACGCTAGTGGTTGGTGGCAAGCAGCTCAACATCTCGCCATACAACCGCGACTACATCGACAGCCCGCTCACAGCACCGCCGCAGCCCAGGTTTGTTGGTAATGCGATTTTGGCGGTGAAGCAGTAAATTTCGCTGTCATTGTGATTCTTGCGCGCGAATGGGCGCGCTAAATGTGGTTCGCTCAGCGAATCAAAGGCGCGCGGCAATCTCGTCAACGAAACCGCCACCCTATGAGATTGCCGCGGCCCTTCGGGCCTCGCAATGACAGCCACAGAAGCAGCGTGGAGATCGTCTCTAAGCTGTCATCGCCATCGGCACACCCGGCAATTGCTGCTGCTCGGGCTCAAGGCCGTTTCCCAGTTCGGTGATGTAGCGGTCGAGCCACAGTTGCGCTTCGGCGCGGCCGTCGCTGCGATGCTCGGCAGTGTTGCGGGCGAAGAACGGCGCCATGGCCAGAAAGTCTTCGATGTCGCCGGCCGTCACCTTGTTGAGGTCGCGGCGCATGCCCACACCCATTTGCTCGATCATATGGCCGTTCAGGCGTTGCTCAAAGGCGTCCTCGGGTAGTGCCAGCATGGGCTTGCCAAAGTGGATGGACTCGCCCGCCAATTGGTTGCCGCTGGTGCCAACAACGGCCTTGGCACTGGCCAGGTCTTCGACAAATTCTTCATTCGCCGGCGCCTTGAACAGCAGGTTGTCGTCCCAGCCACGGCGCGGCGTGCCATACACGATCACCGGGCGGTCGATGAGCTTGAGCGCCTTTTCGACATGCGGCCGGAACAGCTCCTTGCCTTTATTGAAGTAGGCCAGGAGGTGCTCGCCGTTGGACGGCTGTACGCCCAGCACGGCGTCGCGCATCAGCGGGCCGATGACACGGGTGTTGGCGTTCTTGGGCGTGGCCGGGTAGAAGCTGGAGACAAGAATCCGCTGCGGCTGGCCCATGAAGAACCGATAGCCGGCAGCGTCACGCTCGCCTGTCAGGCGCAGGCTTAGCGGAAAGTGCGGCTGGCAGTAAGCGATCACGCCCACATGGTCGAAGCTGATGCGCGGGATGCCCATGGCTTGCGCGGCGCGGTGCGTCCAGGCTTCGCTGTCGCTGATGACGACGTCGGGGCGAAAGCGCGCCAGTTCGTTCATCAGGTCTTGCATGCCCTGGCGGTGGAACAGCAGGTCGGACACCGGGCCGACATTGCGGCTAAAGGTCTTGCGCAGTGAATACCGGCCCTTGTTGCCGTAGTAGTAACGGAACAGCGGGATCTCGGTGGTGGGAAATTGCGGCGCCAGCACCTTGTAGGCATCGGCGGCGGCAAATACGCGCACGTCGTGCTTTTCCATCAAGTGCGGTAGCACCGTACCGGTACGCATCGCGTGGCCGCGCCCGTAACCCATCACGCCGTAGGCAATACGCATCACACACACTCCATGATTTGCTTGTTCATGGCTGCGTAGCCTAGGCCGGCCGCTTGACCTGAATTTGACAGTTTCGTGGCGTTTTTATGACGCCATGCCACAGGTTTTCACCGCGTGCGTGCTGCCGCTGCTTGGGTTAGGGTCAGGCCACCCCCTGATTGGATTCGACCATGACCCGCCTGAAAAGCCTGACCCTGACAACATTCGCCGCTGCCTTGTTTGCCATGCCGGCTGCCTATGCAGGCCCCGCCACGCTAGACGAGGCCGCCGCTGCCGATTACCGCACCGACAGCTACGCCGCCCGCGACCAATACCGCAACCCGGTCGAGGCACTGGAATTCTTTGGCGTGCAGCCCACATCCACAGTCGTCGAAATCTGGCCATCAGCCGGGTACTGGGCAGAAATTCTCGGCCCTTTCTTGGCCGAATCCGGCCAATACGTTGCCGCTGCCTACGATGTCGGCCCTGCCAACACGCCTAGCTATCGCCGCCGCGGCCATGGTGCGCTGCTGACCAAGCTGGGCAACGCCGACCGCTACGGCAAGCCCATCATCACCACGGCAGACAAGCAAGCTGACTGGGACTTCGGCCCGGCTAATTCTGCCGACTTCGTGCTCACCTTCCGCAATGTGCACAACTGGCGCGGCGGCCACGATGTTGATGTGTTCAAGGCCGCGCACGCTGCGCTCAAGCCGGGTGGCGTGCTTGGCGTCGTCGAACACCGCGCCAAGCCGGGTACTCCGCGCAAGGCCACGCGCAAATCGGGCTACATGACCGAGGCGCACGTGATCGAACTGGCCGAAGCCGCCGGCTTCAAGTTGGCCGCAAAGTCCGAACTCAATGCCAACCCGAAAGATTCGGCCAACCACCCCAATGGCGTGTGGACGCTGCCACCGTCGCTGCGCGCACCCGAAGGCCAAAAAGCCAAGTACAAGGCCATTGGCGAGTCAGACCGCATGACGCTGAAGTTCGTCAAGCTGCTGCAGTAA
The DNA here is from genome assembly GCA_018222345.1 of bacterium. Classification (GTDB taxonomy): domain Bacteria; phylum Pseudomonadota; class Gammaproteobacteria; order Nevskiales; family OUC007; genus JAAFAL01. The sequence goes on along the minus strand of JAAFAL010000002.1, from coordinate 21,513 downwards.
GCGCATTCGGCAGTTTGGGCCGCGGCTTCATCCCGAACAGCGGCCGCAGCCAGGCGCTGGGTGCGATCACATAGCGGTGCAGCACCCAGCAGCCGCCGAAGGTGGCCAGTAGCAGCAGCACCGGGTCGAGCACTGGGCCGACCGAAACCTGCAGCAGCCAGTAGCCGGCGATGACGGTCAGCGTCTGGTGCAGGATGTACCAGGGATAAACGGCGTCGTTGGCCCAGCGCAGCCACGCCATGGGCCGGTTCAGCGCGTAGTGGCCCCAGGCGAGGATGAGCAATATCCACGTCCAGCGGTTGAGATAGAGCACGAAGGCATAGCCCAGCGATTCGGCGGTTGAAAGCTCGCCGTGCAGCAGTTCGCGGCTGGCGAAGTTGGCGGCAAAGCTGGCCAAGCCCAGCGCCAGCAGCGGCCAGCGAATGCGGGCTAAATGTGCCCACAGCCCGGCATCACGGCCAATCAACACGCCCAGCACAAAAAACCAGCCGTACATGCCGTGGGCATACCAGTCGGTGAGCAGGTCGTGGTTGATATACGGAAAGTGCGGGAACACGAAGTGCCCCACCAGCATCAGCGGCGCCAGCGGCAGCAACACCAGCCATAGCCCGCTTACGCCCAGCAGCCGTTGGCGAATGCCGGCGCCGCGGCCGCGCAGCCACAGCGCCAGCGGCAGCACGGCCAGCGTGTAAAACAGCAGGTACGGCAGGTACCACAGGTGGTTCCAGGTCATGCCGTTTTCAGAGCCGGCAAAGGCGTCGTCCGGCCAAGCGGCGCCGCCAAAGTAGGCTTGGAGGAACGCCCAGTAGCTGCCAGAGAACGCATCTTTGAATCGCGCCTCGACATAGGCCTGCGGTGGGATGATGACCGCCATGCCAAAAACCAGTGGTAGCAGTAGCCGTTTGATACGCGCCTTGGCAAATGCACCCGGCTTCAGTTCGCCGAGCAGGAAATGCACGGCCAGCCCGGAAATGACAAAGATCAGTGGCATGCGCCACTGATTGACCAACAGCATCAGAGGCTCCAGCCACTCGGCCGGATGCTGCGACTTCACGTGCCAGCCCCAGCTCACGTAATACATGCCGCAGTGGTAGAGCATGAGCAGGCCAAAGGCGATGGCACGCAAGGCGTCAATGTCGTGGCGGCGGGTGTTGGGCATTGTATTGGTGGGGCGAAATCCTGCCGCGCAGGGTGGCCGCGCACCGCTATGTTTGCCGCCAGTTTGTGCCGTGTCGCACGCCGGGTGTGACTAGCGGCGGCTGTGTGGGACGAATCGTGGCCGCCAAACGCCACGCAGCGGTATCCTGCGCGCATGTCCGAGCCGACTTCCGCAGAGCACAGCACGCTGCAGCGCTATCTGCGCCACCGCCGCGGCTACGAGGTGCTGGCGTGGGCCGGGCTGTTCGTGTTCAACGCTGTCGCCAACAGCTTGGTGTCGTGGATGGACTTACGCCGCGCCGAGTTGCCCGCGGCAGCGTGGGAGCCGGTTGTCTGGGAGGTGTCCAGCGGCCTGATGCTGGCAGCGTTATTGCCCATGGTGCTCTGGGTGGATGCGCGCACACCACTCGACGTTGGCAATTGGCGGCGCGCGCTACCCGTGCATTTGCTCGCGACAATTCCGTACTCGGTGCTGCACGTGCTGGGCATGGTCGGCTTGCGTGAATTGGCCTATGCCGCTGCCGGTGGCAACTACGACTTTGGCCCGTGGGGGCCGGAACTGTTCTACGAATACCTCAAGGACCTGCGCAGTTGGTTCACCTTTCTGGCGCTGATCTATCTGTACCGCTTTGTATTGCGCCGGCTGCGGGGCGAGGCGCGATTGCTTGCCGAAGGCGAGCGCGAAGCCGCCGCCCCTGTGATCGACCGCTTTTTGGTGAAGAAGCTGGGCCGCGAATTCCTCGTGCGCACCAGCGACATCGACTGGCTGGAGTCCGGCGGTAATTACGTCACTCTACACTGCGGCAGTAGCGACTACCTGCTACGCGAGACCATGCAAAACCTCGAGCAGCGCTTGGCACCTCAGGGTTTCGCGCGCGTGCACCGCAGCGCCATCGTGAACCTCGACCGCGTCGCGCAAATCACGCCGTTCGACACTGGCGACGGTGAGCTGAGGCTGCACAGCGACGCGCGGATTCCGGTCAGCCGGCGTTATCGTCAGCGTTTGAGGGATCAGCTTTCGGGCTCGTAGCCTAGATTCGGCGCCAGCCATTTTTCAGCCTCTTTGACTGTCCAGCCTTTGCGCTCGGCGTAATCTTCGACCTGCTCGCGGTTGATGCGGCCGACGACGAAGTAGCGCGAGTCCGGGTGGCTGAAGTACCAGCCGCTGACAGCGGCGCCGGGCCACATGGCGCGGGATTCGGTCAGGCTGATGCCAGCGTTTTGCTCCACATCCAGCAGCTCCCACAGCGTGTCTTTCTCGGTGTGCTCGGGGCAGGCTGGGTAGCCTGGTGCTGGGCGGATGCCTTGGTATTTTTCGGCGATCAGGTCGGCGTTATCCAAGCCTTCATCGTCGATATATCCCCACAAGTCGGTACGCACTTGTTTATGCAGCCATTCGGCGAACGACTCGGCGAGGCGGTCGGCCAGGGCCTCCAGCAAGATGGCGTTGTAGTCGTCGTTGTCGGCCTTGAACTGCTCGACCCGCTCTTTCAGGCCGATGCCGGCGGTGACAGCAAATCCGCCGACCCAGTCTTGTTTGCCGCTGTCTTTCGGGGCGACAAAATCACCCAGGCAGTGGTGGGGCACGCCTTTGCGGTGTTCGGACTGCTGGCGGAGATTGCGAAGAACATGCTGGGTTTTGCTTCGATCATCGTCTAAAACTTCGATGTCGTCGCCTATTGAGTGCGCCGGGAACAGGCCGGCCACGCCTTTGGCGGTCAACCAGTGTTCGTCGATGATGGTGTCGAGCATGGCCTGCGCGTCATCGAACAGCTTGCGCGCTTCCTTGCCCTTGTTGGGGTCGTTGAGGATGTCCGGGTAGCGGCCCTTCATCTCCCAACTGATGAAAAACGGTGTCCAGTCGATGGTCTCGCGCAGGGTGGCGATATCGACATCGTCGAACACGGTGATGCCGGGTTTGTTCGGCTGTGGTGGTTGGTAGCTATCCCAGTCGATGTCTGGCTTGTTGGCGCGGGCATCGGTTAGCGACAGGAAGGTTTCCTTGCGCTTGTTGGCGTGGCGCTCGCGCACTTTTTCGTACTCGTCTTCCAGCTCGGCGGCCAAAACCTTGCGGGTGTCTTCGCCGACAAAGCGTGCGGCAACGGGCACCGCGCGGCTGGCGTCTTTCACCCACATCACCGGCGTGTCGATGGCGGGCGAGATTTTCACTGCCGTGTGTGCGCGGCTGGTGGTGGCGCCGCCGATGAGTAGCGGCTGGTTCATGCCGCGGCGTTTCATCTCGCTGGCCACGAACACCATTTCGTCCAGGCTGGGCGTGATCAGGCCAGACAGGCCGATGATGTCGGCGTTGTGCTTTTCGGCTTCGTCGAGGATTTTCTGCGCCGGCACCATCACGCCGAGGTCGATGACCTCGAAGTTGTTGCACTGGAGCACCACGCCGACGATGTTCTTGCCGATGTCATGCACGTCGCCCTTTACCGTGGCCATGATGATCACGCCGTTGGACTGGCCGCGGTCGGCCTCTTCCTTTTCTTCCTCGATGTACGGGATCAGGTGGGCGACCGCCTTTTTCATCACCCGCGCGCTCTTGACCACTTGTGGCAGGAACATCTTGCCGGCGCCAAACAGGTCGCCGACGACATTCATGCCGTCCATCAGCGGGCCTTCGATCACGTGCAGGGGTTTGTCCGCTTCCTGCCGGGCTTCTTCGGTGTCATCGACGGCGTAGGTGTCGATGCCGTTGACCAGCGCATGTTCCAGGCGCTTGGTGACGGGCCATTCGCGCCACGCCAAATCCTGTTTCTTCTCCAGCGCCTTGCCGTCGCCTTTGAAGCGCTCGGCCATGTCCAGCAGGCGCTCTGTGGCATCGTCGCGGCGGTTGAGGATCACGTCCTCGACGGCGTCGCGCAGCTCGGCGTCGATGTCGTCGTAGATGTCGAGTTGGCCAGCGTTAACGATGCCCATGTCCATGCCGGCTTTGATGGCGTGATACAGGAACACGCTGTGCATGGCCCGGCGCACAGGCTCGTTGCCGCGGAATGAGAACGACACGTTCGACAGGCCGCCCGAAACGTGACAGCCCGGAAGTTCGGTGCGGATACGTTTGGTGGCCTCGATGAAATCGACGGCGTAGTTGTTGTGCTCGTCAATGCCGGTGGCCACGGCAAAGATATTGGGGTCGAAGATGATGTCGTTGGCGTCAAAACCCACCTGCTCGGTGAGGATTTTGTACGCCCGCTGGCAAATTTCGAACTTGCGGTCGGCGGTGTCGGCCTGGCCAACCTCGTCGAAGGCCATGACGACTACGGCCGCGCCATAGTCCAGGCAGGCGCGGGCTTGTTCCAGGAACTGCTCCTCGCCTTCTTTCAGTGAGATGGAATTGACGATGCCCTTGCCCTGAATGCACTTGAGCCCGGCTTCGATGACCGACCACTTGGAACTGTCGATCATGATTGGCACGCGGGCGATGTCGGGCTCGCCGGCGATCAGGTTGAGGAAGGTACGCATGGCCTCGGCCGACTCCAGCATGCCCTCGTCCATGTTCACGTCGATGATCTGCGCGCCGCTCTCGACTTGGTCGCGGGCCACGTCCAAGGCAGTTGGGTAGTCGCCGTCCTTGATCAGGCGGCGGAAGCGGGCGCTACCGGTGACGTTGGTGCGTTCACCGACATTGACGAAATTTGCTGTACTCATGATGTGTCTTGTTTGGCTGGTCGTCGCTGTGAAAGCGGGAGCCTAGCCATCGGTTGTGCAGAATTGTTACGGCTAGATTCCTGCTTTCGCAGGACTGACGGTGAACTGGGGATAGCTTATGCGGTGTCCGGCGCTTGCTCGGCTTCGCGGCCGCCCAGCATGTGCGTCTGTAGCGGCTCTTTGAAGGTCAAGGTGCGATACGGGAACGGGATTTCAATGCCGGCGTCGTCCAGTGCCTTCTTCACGGCAGTGACAACCTCGCCACGGCTGCGGCGGATGTCCAGCGGCGTGGGCGCTGCCCACCAGGTGGTTTCGATATCCACCGAGCTGGCACCAAAGCCCTGCGGGAAGATTTCGACATCACGCTGCTTGCTGACGGATTCGCAGGACTCGACAGCTTTTTGGATGACGCTCACGCACTGCGCGACGTCTTCGCCGTAAGCCACACCGGTGATGATGGTGACGCGGCGCACAGGCTTGTCGGTGAGCACGTCAACCGGGTTGTTGAACAGGAAGGCATTGGGCACAACCACCAGCTCGCCAGTGGTCTTGCGGATTTCGGTCATGCGGATGTGGATGTCCTCGACCTTGCCCATGATGTCCTGGCATTCGATGAAATCGCCGTTCTCGAACGGGAATTTCCATAGCAGGATGATGCCGGCAAAGAAGTTTTCGAAGATGTCCTTGAAGGCAAAACCGATGGCCACCGACAGCAAGCCCAAGCCGCCCAGCGCTTTGGCTGGCGTCAGCCCGGGGAAGATGATCATTGCCGCCAGCAGCAGGCCCAGCACCCAGATGGCGATGGAGACCAGCCGCACGAACAACTCGCGCAGGCTGGTGCGCATGCGGCTGCGGCGGAAGGCTTTGTCGGCCACGCGCCGGGCAACGGCGACGATGCCCCAGGTGACCAGCAGCACAATCATGCCGGCGATCAGCAACGGGATTTGGCCGAGGAATTGCGCCCAGATGCTGCCGATGGATTCCAACAGCGTGGCGCCGATCTGGTCGGCAGTGGAAGGGATTTCGTCCATGATGTCGTCGATAGCTGAGGGTTCGTCCTGAACCCGGAATTCAAATGCTGGCAGGCGCATGTGTGTCGGCGCTGGTGTTACGCAGCCAGCGTAAATGGCTCAAGGCCCGACAGGCGCATGGCCTCGGGCCGCTCTGGCGCCGTGCGCGGAGCTTTGCCGGCCACGGCATCGGCGATGGCGCCAATATGCTCCGGCGTGCTGCCGCAGCAGCCGCCGACCAAGTTCACCAGCCCGGCGTCGGCCCACTCGCCAACAAATTCGGCCATCTCGTCAGGCGCCAGGTCGTACTCGCCAAATTCATTCGGCAGCCCGGCATTGGGATAAGCCAGCACGTGTTGGCTGGCAATGCGCGACATCTCAGCCACATATTGACGCAGCGCGTCGGGGCCCAGCGCGCAATTCAGGCCAATGGCCAGCGGTTGCGCGTGAGCGACGGCGTTGTAGAACGCCTCGGTGGTTTGGCCCGACAACGTGCGGCCGGAGGCGTCGGTGATCGTGCCGGAGATCAGCAGTGGCAAGTTGCTGTCCCGGGCGCGCAGCGCGCGGCGGCAGGCAAAGATCGCGGCCTTGGCATTCAGCGTGTCGAAAATGGTTTCGATCAACAAGCCATCTACGCCGCCTTCGATCAGGCCGTTGGCCGCCTCGGTGTAGGTTTCGACCAGTTCATCGAACGTGACGTTGCGCTTGCCGGGGTCGTTGACGTCCGGCGAGATCGACGCGGTGCGGTTGGTGGGGCCAATGGCGCCGAGCACAAAGCGTGGTTTGTCAGCGGTGCTGCGGTCGTCGGCCACCTCGCGCGCCAGCTCGGCCGAGGTCTTGTTGAGCTCGAACGCCAAGTCCTGCATGCCGTAATCGGCCTGGGCGATGGTGGTGGCCGAGAAGGTATTGGTTTCGACAATGTCCGAGCCGGCATCGAAATACTGGCCGTGAATCTCGCGGATGATGTCGGGCTGGGTCAGCGTCAACAAGTCGTTGTTGCCCTGCACGTCCTGTGTCCAGTCGGCGAAACGGTCGCCGCGGTAGCCGGCCTCGTCGAGGCTGTGGCGTTGGATCATGGTGCCCATGGCGCCATCTAGCACCAGGATGCGCTCGCGCAATGCGTCGGAAAGTGTTGTCATAGCCGCTCAGGTTTGGTCATCATCCGCTTATCCGGATACGCGGATGATAGCGCGTTTGGCGCAAGCGGAACAACGCCAAGGCGCGGTGTGGCGTCTATGCGGCCGATTGCAAAGCTGGTGCGGCGATCACCTCGGGGCGGTGTGCTTGCAGGCTGCCAATCTTGTCGTCGTCCAACAAACCTTGCAGCCGCTGGATATTCTGCTCGACGGCTTCAACATATTGGTTACTGCCACCAAAATGAGCATCAAAGTAACGATAGCAGCGGCCGAAGTGGCCGTTCAGCCGCTCGTCCCAGATCGACTGATTGAACGCCGGGGTCTTGCGCATCAAATCATTTGGCGATGAATACGCCGGCGCCGGACGGCCCGGCTGCGCATCGCCGGCCAAACCGCAGATCTCGAACTCGTGATACAGGTGGTGCCAGCATTTTTCCAGATACTCGGTGTCGGCCATTTGCGCCAGCAAATCGACCGTGCCCAAGAAATGCCCGAGGCGCTCGTCCAGCGGGTCATCCACTTTGATTTGATCCAGCGCGACCTCGTAGCCGGTGAAATGCACGATCTGCCGCGCCCGGTCAGCCCAGTGGCCCAGCCCGACCGTTGGCAAATAGTCAGCCAGAAACTCGCCACTACGGCGCACGTGGTTCAGCGTGAATTCGGCGCCGTTGCGGTGGATGGTGTCGTCTTGGCGGCGGATGTAGCCGGCGTCGTGGAACAGCGCAATCAGTACGCCCACGGCGGCGCGCTCGGCGCCCAGGCTGGCTTGTGGCTCGCTGATCTCGCAGCCGTCGATGAGCCGGGTGTAGGCCAGCGTGGCATCTAGGCTGTGCTGGGCGTCGTGATACCAGGTATCGCAGCCCACGTAGCCCGGCAATGTGCCGCCGTAGAGCCGGGCGAAGGTGTCGAAGGCATTGCGGACAACGTCCAGCGGGGCATCGGCAAAGCGCCTGTTCAAAATATCGCAGACCGCCCCGCACACTTCGGTGGCATCGGTCAGGTCAACCGTGTTGGTCACGTCATGGTGGGACTGCATACAAAACGCCCCCGCGTCATCCAGCCAATGACGGTACCGCAGTTGTCGTGAGCGGTCAGTAAAGCACTGTGCGCGGCGTCACAGTTTTTGCGCGGCTTATTCGAACGTACAGATTACTGGTGTGTGGTCCGAAGGCCGCTCCCAGGTGCGTGGCTCGCGGTCGATTTCGAAGCCGGTGCAACGCGCTTTGAGCGCGTCGGAAAGCAGCAAATGGTCGATGCGCAAGCCGAGGTTGCGGCGAAAACCGGCGGCGCGGTAGTCCCACCAGGTGAATCGCTGCTCGGGCGCATCAAACAGCGTGAAGGCGTCGGTCAGGCCGCGGTCGAGCAATTTCTGCAGGGCGCCGCGCTCTTGCGGACTGCACAAAATCTTGCCCTCCCACACCTCGGGGTCATGGGTGTCCTCGGCCGTGGGCGCGATGTTGTAGTCGCCCACCACGGCGACCTGCTCATGCTCGGCCAGCGTCTCGGTCACGTAGTCGGTCAGTGCGGAAAACCAGCGCAGCTTGTAGTCGAACTTTTCGTCGCCCACCGCCTTGCCATTGACGACATAGGCATTGATGACACGCACGCCGTCAGCCGTGGTGCCGGCGATCACCCGCGCCTGCTCATCGTCGAAGCCTGGGATGCCCTTGACGATATCGGTCATCGGCTCGCGGCTGATCAGGCACACGCCGTTGTAGGTTTTTTGCCCGTGCCAGGCGCTGTGCCAGCCGGCCTCAAGCAGTTCGGCGTGGGGAAATTTCTCGTCGGTGAGCTTGGTTTCCTGAATGCCGACGACGTCGATGGGTGCATCACCGCGCTGTTCATTGAGCCACTGCAGCACATGCGGCAGGCGCACGTTGAGCGAGTTGACATTCCAAGTGGCAAGTCTCATGCAGCTATCTCCACATCCAGGCCCATTTGTCGCAGCAACGCGTCCGGCTCCGGTTCGCGCCCGCGGAAGTCTTTGTAAACGTCCATGATTGGCCGCGAGCCGCCCTGGGCCAACACCGTGTCGCGAAAGCGCGCGCCGGTCTCGGCGTCAAACACGCCGGCGTCTTCAAACGCACTGAACGCGTCAGCAGCCATGAGTTCGGCCCACTTGTAACTGTAATAACCCGCCGCGTAGCCCCCGGCGAAGATGTGCGAAAACGCCATCGGGAAGCGGTGCCAGTCGGGCATGGGCAAGACGGCGACGGTGTCGTGGACTTCGCGCAGCAGCGCCATCATCTGCTCGGACGACTGCGCGCCGGCCATGTGCAGCTTGAAGTCGAACAGCGCGAATTCCAGTTGCCGCACGCTGCCCAGCCCGGCGTGCCAGCGGCGGCTGGCCTGCAGCTTGGCCAGCAGGTCGTCCGGGATGGGTTCGCCGGTTTCGAAATGGCGCGCAAAGCCATCCAGCGCTTCACGCTCGTAGGCCCAGTTTTCCATGAACTGGCTGGGCAGCTCGACGGCGTCCCACGGCACGCCGGCGATGCCCGACACCGACAGCACATCCACTTGCGTGAGCAGATGATGCAAGCCGTGGCCGAACTCGTGAAACAGCGTCAGCACTTCGTCGTGCGACAGTAGCGATGGCGCATCGCCAACGCCGCGGCCGAAATTGCAGACCAGGAAGGCAACCGGCATCTGAGACGCGCCGCTGGCCATGAACCGGCCCTGGCAATCGTCCATCCATGCGCCGCCACGCTTGTTGGCTCGGGCGTAGGGGTCGAGGTAGAACAGCCCGCGCCGGGCGCCACTGTCGGCATCAATCACCGCCAGCACTTGCACGTCGTCGTGCCAGACATCGACATCATCGACCGGCTCGAAGCGCACGCCGTAAAGCTTGGACGCCACATCCAGCATGCCGGTGAGCACACGTTTGGCCTCGAAGTACGGCCGCAGCATTTCGTCGGACAGGCCGAGCTTTTGCTGTTTGAGCTGTTCGGCGTAGTAGGTCACGTCCCAAGGCTGCAAGGTCTCCAGCCCATCTTGCCGCTTGGCGAATGCGGTCAATTCCTCAAGTTCGCGCTGCGCCAGCGGGCGGCTGCGCTGTGCGAGGTCATCGAGAAACTCCAGCACTGCCTGCGGGCTGTCGGCCATCTTGGTGGCCAGAGACAGTTCGCCGTGATTGGCGTAGCCCAGCAAGTTGGCGCGTTCGTGTCGCAGCGCCAAGGTCTCTTCGATGATGGCCGCGTTGTCCCATTGTCCCGCCTGCGGGCCCTGGTCGGACGCGCGGGTGGCGAACGCGGTGTAAACCTGCTCGCGCATTGCGCGGTCGGTGGCGTAAGTCATCACCGCGTTGTAGCTGGGGAAGTCCAGCGTCACTACGTAACCGCTTTGATCGCGGCTGCGCGCCGCTTCGGCCGCCTGTTCGAGGTTGCGTTGCGGCAGCCCGGCCAGTGCCTCGGCATTGTCGAATTGCAGTGTCCAGCCTTGGGTGGCGTCGAGCACGTTTTCGTCGAACTTGGCTGACAAGGCGCTTAAACGCTGCTGGATTTCGCGGTAGCGACCACGGGCCTCGCCCTCCAGCGCCACGCCGGATAGGCGGAAGTCGCGCAGGGCATTGTCGATGGTCTGCTGCTGCGCGGCGGACAGGCGGGAAAACTCATCACTGTCGCGCAGGCGCTGGAACGACTCGAACAGCGCGCGGTTCTGGCCAACCTCGCTGCCGAACTCCGACAGCTTGGGCAGGCAGGCGTTGTAGGCATCGCGCCATTCGGGCGAGTTCATCACTGCATTCAGGTGCCCGACCGGCGCGAACAGCCGGTGCAGGCGGTTGTCGAGTTGTTCCAACGCGCCGGGTAGGCTGTCCCAGGTCGGGGCGTCCTGATCTTCGAGATCGGCAATGGCCGCGCGGTTTTCGGCCAAAACTGCGTCCAGCGCTGGCTCGGCATGATCGGGCTTGATGTGGGAGAACGGCGGCAGGTCGTCGCCGTTGATGAGGTCGAGTAGGGGATTTTTCATGGTCAAACTGTGTGGGCGTTGAGCCAAGTGTGCAAGGCCTAAATGAGCCCTCGGCCCCGGAGAAGTACGGCCAACGCAGCCAGCGACAGCAGGAATACGGAGAACCACAGCCCTGCGGACCACAATGCAGCGCGCGTAAGGTCGGCCTCTGGTTTGGTGCTCAGCACATATGGCCGGCGGTCAGCAGGGCGGCACAGCACATGGATGTCGGGGTTGGCGGCGCGGTCGGTCAGTTGCGCGCGCACGGTTTTCAGCGCTGCGGCGCGTACCGCTTCCCATTCGGTCAGGTCGATCTCGCCATCGTTGTTGGTGTCGAAGCGCTCTAGCAGCGCATTCTCGTCGCGTTTCCAGTCGGCCAGCAGGTCGCGGCGGGCAGCATTTTCATCAAAGTCGTGGTGGGTGCCATCGGTACGAAACTGGCCAATCGCGTACAGCGGGTCGTCGGTGTGCAGGCGGCGCTCGGTGTAGCGATAGCGGCCCATGCTGGAGAAAAAACCACCTTGCTGGTCCATGCGTGGCATGGGGCTGTGCCCGCGCCAACGCTGGCGGTTGTGGGTGACGACTTTGGCCGCCTCGGGATCGACGATGCATTCGCCGGTGTCGTCGTGCAGCAAAAACAGGCTGTCGGAGCGCCCGCGGCGAATCGTCACCCAGCGCGTGCGGCGCTTGCCATTGACCACCGTGGTGCGGCGTTCCTCGACTTCGTATTGCCACCACACGCAGCGCGTGCCGGTGAGCGGCGACACAATTGGCGGGCCGTCCATGAGCGCGGCGTGGCCTTGCAGCTCCACGTAACCCTGGCTGGCCGAGCGGATGCGCGAGGTGGGCGTATCGGCAAAGATTCGGCCACGCTTGTATTGCCACAAGCTGCCAATGAGGCTGCCGGCAGCGCCAATCACCACCAGCAGCAGCCAGAAGACGTACTCGCCGGTGTCGGCTGCGGCGATCTCGTTCACGAATTACACCTGCAAGGCTTTGACAATGACGTCGTTACGGCGGGTGCCCATACAACGTAGCGAGCGCCGGCAGTTTGGTTTCGGCGGAGCACAGCAAGCGGAGCGTACTCAAGTACGTGAGCATTGCGCGCACCGTACGAGACCAAAATGGCAAGCGCAGTAGTTGAATGGGCGCCCGCTAAGCGAATAGGGCCTTCATGTCGGGATCGCGCAGTTCTTCCTCGCTGAACTCCAGCAAATCGAACGCACCAAACTTGAACAGCCGCGCCACGATCAGGTCGGGGAACTGCTCGATACGCACATTGTTGATGTTGACCGACTCGTTGTAGAACTCGCGGCGATCGGCGATTGCGTTTTCCAGGCCGGAAATACGCGCCTGCAACTGCTGGAAGCTCTGGTTGGCCTTGAGTTCCGGATAGGCCTCAGCCACCGCAAACAAATTGCCCAAGCCCAGGCGCATTTGCGTCTCGGCGGCGCCCACACCCTTCACGTCACCCGCCTGACGGGCGGCCTGTGCATCGGCACGCGCCTGCATCACTTTCTCGAGCGTTTCTTGCTCGAACTTCATGTATTGCTTGCAGGTTTCCACCAGCTTGGGCAGCTCGTCATGGCGCTGTTTGAGCAGCACATCGATGTTGCTCCACGCCTTGGCCACCGCGTGCTTGAGCTTGACCAGGTTGTTGTAGATGGCCACGCCATACAGCACCGCCCCCAACGCAATGCCGCCCGCGACGAACCAGCCAACTGGCCCCGACATATCCTCCATGACAGACTCCCCGTGCCGTCGAACTAGAGCGGCAAGTTTATCAATATGCCGCGCCCCCAGGCTTGGCGCGGCCGAGCAAGCCGGAGAACCGCATGAGCGCTGAACATTTTGACCTGTTGGTACTGGGCGGTGGCAGTGCTGGCCTCGCCGCTGCCCGCCGCGCGGCCAAGCACGGCGCGCGCGCAGCCATTATCGAAAACAAGCAACTTGGCGGCACTTGCGTCAACGTGGGTTGCGTGCCCAAAAAGGTGATGTGGCACGCCGCGCAATTGGTACATGGTTTTGAAGACGCGGCAGACTACGGCTTCGACCTGGCCGAGCTGCCCACGCTGGGTTGGGCCAAGCTTGTCGAGCGCCGCGAAGCCTACTTGCGCCGGCTCAACGGCATTTACGCCAGCAATCTGGACAAGGACGGCGTAACGCGAATCGAAGGCCACGGCCGCTTCATCGGCCCGCGTTTGATCGACGTTGACGGCCAGCACTACTCCGGCGAGCACGTGGTGATCGCCACCGGCGCTAAACCCATTTGGCCCAAAGTTGACGGCGTCGAGCATGGGATAGATTCCGACGGCTTTTTCGCGCTCACCGAGCAACCCAAGCGGGTGGCAGTGGTCGGCGCTGGCTACATCGCCGTGGAGTTGGCCGGCGTGCTCAATACCCTGGGCAGCGAAACCCATTTGATCTACCGCCGCGACACCGTGCTGCGCAGTTTCGACGCCATGTTGGGCAAATCGCTAGCCGAGTTCATGGGCGCCGATGGTATGCACATGCACGGCTATTCGACTGTTTCGCACATTGACAAGAGCACCGACGGCCTGACGCTGCAGTTCGAGCACGATCGCGCGCCGATCACCGTTGATGCCGTGGTATTTGCCATCGGCCGCGCACCGAATACCGATGGCATTGGCCTGGACGATGTCGGCATAGCACTGGATGAGTTCGGTCGCGTCAGAGTCGATGCCGAAGATCAGACCAGCGCCGAATGCGTATATGCCCTGGGCGACGTCGTCGGCCCGCCCGAGCTGACCCCAGTAGCCATCGCCAAGGGCCGCTGTTTGTCCGACCGGCTGTTCGGTGGCCTGCCGGCCACGCCGCTGGATTTGCGGCAGATTCCCACAGTGATTTTCGCCCACCCGCCGATTGGCACCGTGGGCTTGAGCGAAGCCGACGCGCGTGCCGAGTATGGCGACAGCGCGGTTCGCGTTTACACATCAACCTTCCGCGCGCTGTACTACGGCGTGCTCGATCACAAGCGCGAGACCCGGTACAAGCTTGTTTGTGTCGGGCCCGAGCAGCGAGTCGTGGGCTTGCACATCATCGGCATGGGCAGCGACGAGGTGCTGCAAGGCTTCGCCGTCGCGCTGCGTATGGGCGCCACCAAGCAAGACCTCGATGCGACTCTGGCCATCCACCCCACCAGTGGGGAAGAACTGGTGACGATGACATGAGTGGAGCGTCTTATTTGCCCCCTAAGTTAGGGGGCTGTGCGCCGGAGGCGCGCGGGGGTGTGGAAGCAAGCCTGGGTAACGGTTTTCGCAGAAAACCGCTCTTCGCGGCGTTTGGCCGCGAAGAACTGGTGACGATGACATGACCTTGATGGGAAAAAAACTAATTGTCATTGCGAGCGCCGCAGGCGCGCGGCAATCCTCGCGGGCTAGCCGCTCGGCGATTCGCTGCGCGAATCGTTACCAGTCTTGCTCCCACATTCCCCGACCGGCTACGCCGGCCACCCCCTTGACTCAAGGGGGGCGTCATTGCGAGGAAGCAGAGCGACCGCGGCAATCTCGTTGGGTGGCGTCTATGTTGACTAGACTGCCTCGGCCGGCGGGCATGGCAATGGCAATGGCAGGGTTATTTGCGAGCTTGCTGCTCACGGCCTGCGCTGGCCAAGACATCCTCAACACCTTCTCGCCCAAAAGCGGCTACACGCTCACCGCCGACGTGCCTTACGGCGAGGATGCCCGCCAGCGCATGGACATCTATCAGCCAGTCGAAGCGCAGAACGCGCCGGTCGTGGTGTTCTTCTACGGTGGCCGTTGGTCGGATGGCGACAAGGCGCTGTACCGCTTTGTTGGCGAAGCGATGTCGTCGCTGGGCTATGTCACCATCATCCCCGACTACCGCCTATATCCGCAGGTGAAGTTTCCGGCCTTTGTCGAGGACGGTGCGGCCGCGGTGATGCGCGCCCGTGACTTGGCGCGGCGCTACGGCGGCAACCCGCAGCAGCTATTCGTCATGGGCCATTCGGCCGGCGCGCACATTGGCGCCTTGTTGGCGACCGATTCGGGCTACATGAATCGCGTCGGTGGCCTCCGCAGCATGATTTCCGGCTTTGTCGGCATGGCCGGCCCTTATGACTTCCTGCCCATTTATGCGCACGATCTGGCCGATATGTTCGGCCCGCCCAGCCGCTACGAGCAAAGCCAGCCGATCAATTATGTTGATGAGCAGATGCCGCCGATGTTGCTGCTGCACGGCGAAAACGACACCACGGTGTATGTGAAAAACTCGCGCAACTTCGCCAATGCCGCCAGCAAGGCTGGCGCGCCAGACGTGACGCTCAAGACTTATTCCAGCCTGTCGCATGCGCGGCTGATCGCCGTGCTGTCGGCGCCGCTACGCGGGCTGTCCAGCGTTTATGATGATATTGATGCGTGGATTCGTGTCCGCGCCGGCTTACCCGAACCGACTCAGGAACCGTAAGAATGACCGCAACTCTCGTGCTGCTGCGCCACGGCCAAAGCCAGTGGAATCTCGAAAACCGCTTCACCGGCTGGGTGGATGTTGACCTCACCGACCAGGGCGTTGCCGAGGCAACAGCCGCCGGGCAATTGATGGCCTCGGAGGGCCTGCGCTTTGACGAGATTCATACGTCATTGCTCAAGCGCGCCATCCGCACCCTGCAACTGGCCACCCACGCCATGGATCAACTGTGGGTGCCGGTGCACCGCCATTGGCGGCTGAACGAGCGCCACTACGGTGGCCTGCAGGGGCTGAACAAGGCCGAAACCACCGAAAAGCATGGCGAAGACCAAGTTTTGGTGTGGCGCCGCAGCTACGACACGCCGCCACCGGAAATGCCTAAAGAAGACCCCGGCCATCCGGCGCACGACCCGCGCTACGCGCACCTGGACGCCCGCGTACTGCCCGGCACCGAGTCGCTGTCGATCACCTTGGAGCGCGTGCTGCCATATTGGCACGACGCCATTGCGCCCAGCCTGCGCGCGGGCAAAACCGTGTTAGTTGCCGCCCACGGCAACAGCCTGCGGGCGCTGGTGAAGTATCTCGATGGCGTTTCAGATGATGAGATTACCGGCCTGAACATTCCCACCGGTATCCCGCTGAAATACACGCTGGATGCTGACCTGAACGTTGTCGATTCGGGCTATTTGGGCGATGCCGAAGCGGCCAAGGCTGCAGCGGAGGCAGTTGCAAACCAGGCCAAGGCCTGATTGGTGAGCATAGCCAGCGATCAGACATTAGGCGGAGTTGACAGCTCGGATCGGCAAGCAGATCAGCCGATGTACTTCGCGGTCTCCACCGCCAAATTGGTAGTCATGGATGTCGCGACGCTGGGCCTGTATTCACTCTATTGGTTTTACGCGAATTGGAGACTGGTTCGGGCGCGAGAGAACACAAACATCATGCCGCCTTTGCGTGCGTTGTTTGCCTACTTGTTCTGCTACACGTTGTTTTCGCGCATCAAGCGATCAGCCGATGAGGTTGAGGCGAATTACGTTCTCAATCCCATGGGCGCTGCATTGGCTTGGATTTCAGTTCGCCTGACATCATTGCTACCCGACCCATTCTGGCTATTTTCTTTAGCTTCTGTCTTGTTGCTGGCGTATGTGCAGAATGTGGTCAATGAAATCAACACGAAGACCGTGCCGAGTCATGACCCCAATACGACATTCTCCAAGCTGAATTTGCTGGCGATTGTTATTGGCGGGTCGATAACGGCACTGGTGGTGTGGGAAGTTTTGTCTCCAACCCCAGCGTAACTCGGCTTGTTTTGAGCCACCGTTTTGCATCGTCGGCGTCGTGCTCAAACCACGCCCGCGCACTGCCGAGTCGAAAGCTGTAGCCCCAGGCGTCCATGTCGGCCAGGGCTCGGTCACGGCCGAAGCCGGTGATGCGGTCAGCCAATAGAATTTGCAGGTAGCAGACGGCGTTTTCTTCGGTGTCGCTGCCGCCAGCATCGGTGTGCAGTGTGGCGCGGCGGCCTTCGTCCATACAGATCCAGTGGCAGGCTTCGTGCAGCACGCTGTGCACCGGCGTGTCGGGCCGCAGGTACAGCGCGTTGCCAATCAGGCCGGCCTCGCACTCGCCCCAATAGCTGCCGGGAATTTCATCGCCGGCTTGTACATACCTGATGCCCAAACCGAAACCGCCGAGCAGCTTGGCTAGCTCGGCGGCGTCGATTTCAGCGACCGTCAGAACGGTCGTCGTATTTACTTGTATGCGCGTGGCCACTCGCCATCTTTCGTGTAGCGATCACGTAGCAGCGTTTGCCGGCTGACCATCGGAATCACCGCGCCATTGATGACCACGGCATCGGCGAAGCTGGTCACTTCCAATGGATCGCCCGACCAAACCACGGCGTCGCCCGCGTAACCCGGCATCAGCGTGCCCAAGCGGGCATCCAAGCCAAAGATTTTGGCTGGATTGCGCGTGATGGCCGCCAGTGCGGCATCCCACGGCAAGCCATGCGCCACGGCATTGCCGGCCAATTGCTTGAGGTTGCGGGCGTTGTGGCTGTCTTCGTTCGAAAATGCGATGAGCACGCCGGCCGAATGCAGGATGGCTGCAGCATCGGCGCGGGCGCCCAAGCGTTCGAAATTGGCAGGCAGGTTCGATGTGGGGTCGAGGATGACTGGCACATTGGCATTGGCCAACTCGTCGGCGAGCATCCAGGCTTCATCACCGCCGGCCACAACCAGCTTGAGGCCATAACCCTTGGCCACGGCCAGTGCGGCGCGGATGTCCGATGCGCGGTGCACGCGTGCGACCACCGGCATGTTACCGGCCAGCACCGGCGCGAGTGCTTCGCGTGCCGGGCGTTTAATGCTGTAGTGGCCTTTGTTGCCGACCTGGTCAGCGTCTGACAAGGCATTCCAGGCTTTGGCATCGTCCAGTGCAGCGCGCAGTTTGGCAATGGTGCCACCACGCGAGCCACCGCCGAAGTCGGCGCCGTGTTCACCCAGGGTGACGAACATCGCCACTTGGCGTTTGTCGATGGCGGTGGCCGGTTTGCCCAGGTTGATGACCGCGGCTTGGCCGGCAATGACGTGCCCGGGCGGCGTGCTGAGCCAGGCCGACGGGCTGCTGGGCGCGACCAGTGCACGGGTCACGCCTTCAATGCGGCTGATGGGGATCAGCGTCGAGCGCGGGTTGATGGCAGGCGCCACGTCGAAGGCGGCGCTCAGGCTCGTATCTTCAACGGCGTCATCGGCGGTCCCACCAATCAGCGAGACCTCGACCAGGCCCAGCGCCGACAAGGGGTCGAAAATACCTGGCGTGACCACCTTGCCCTTGGCATCGATAGTTTTGCCGCCACGCGGCGCGGCCAAGCCTTCGCCAATTTGCGCCACGCGGCCATCTTTGATTAGCACGGCGGCGTTTTCGACGGTGCCAGCATCGCCGAGGCTGTGCACGGTCGCGTTCTCGATCAGCACGGACTGCGCGCCGACCGCCGGGGCCACGGCCAGCGCTGTCGTAGCAATGATTTGATTGAAGCGGCTCATTGGCTCACCTCCACAATGCCCACCGCAAAGTCGCGCTTGGGCTGTCGTTCGGGGTTCATTCGGTCGTACAGCAGTGCGCCGTCGATGAATACTTGGTCGGCCAAGGTGTAAACCGAGAAGGGGTCGCCGGACCAGATCACCACGTCGGCCATCTTGCCAATTTCCAGCGTGCCGGTTTGCTCCAGAATGCCCATGGACTTTGCCGGGTTGGCGGTTACCCATTTGATGGCGTGCTCCGGCGTGATGTCGAAGCCAGCTCGCTGGCCAGAGGCCATGGCTTTTGCGGCCTCCTGGTTCAGGCGCTGGATGTCGTACTGGCTGTCGGAATGGACGATGGCGCAGCCACCTTCGGGCGCGTCAACTATGGCGATGTTCTCGCGCACGCTGTCGTAGGCCTCGAGCTTGAAGCCCCACCAGTCGGCCCACAGTGCACCGCAAACATTGTTTTCGGCCAGCAGGTCAGCAATCTTGTAGGCCTCGACACCATGATGGAAGGCCGTGACCTTGTAGCCAAACTCGCTGGCCAGGTCGAGCATGTTGGCCATTTCGTCGGCGCGGTAGCAGTGGTTGTGCACCAGGATCTCGCCCTTGAGCACGCCGGCCAGCGTTTCTAGCTGCAGGTCGCGGGTGGGCGGCTCGCCGCCATCCTCGCCCTCGGCTGCTTCCAGCTTCTTGAGGTAGTCCTTGGCCTTGATCCACGCTTCGCGATAGCCAGCCATGTTGCCCATGCGTGAATAAGGGCCACCTTGGCTGCCGTAAACCCGCTTGGGGTTTTCGCCGCAGGCCATTTTCAGCGCGTGCGGCGCGCCGGGAAACTTCATCGCCTGATAGGTCGTCGCCGGCACGTTCTTGAACGTGGTGCCGCGGCCGCCAAACAGGTTGGCCGAGCCGGGCAGGATGAGCATGGATGTCACGCCGCCGGCGAGCGCGGTGTCAAAGCCGGGGTCTTGCGGCCAAACGGCGTGTTCGGCCCACACCTGCGCGGTGTTGGGGCCAGCAATCTCGTTGCCATCGGCCGTGGGGCCGACGCCGGGGCTGGCGTACACGCCCAGGTGCGAGTGAGCGTCGATCAGGCCGGGTGTCACCCAACGGCCTTCGGCGTCGATGGTCACGTCGGCCTTGGCGCGTAAATGCTGCCCGATCTTGTCGATCTTGCCATCGCGCAACAAGATGCTGCCGCCGTCGATGCGCTCGCCCGTACCGGTGAGGATGGTGGCGTTTTCGATCAACGTGGATTTGGAGGGTAGCGCTTGGTAAGACGACGCGAAGGCCGCGCGGGCTTCGCCGCTGGCTTCGTCGTCGCTGCCGCAAGCTGCCAGCAGGGCGGCGGCCAATACAACCGCTGCAGTGCGTAATGCCATGACGGGCAATCCGATCAGGTGGACAGGCAGCCTAGCGCGTTCGCCGCAGCAGGTGAAGCCGGCAGCGTGCTCAGTGGACTATTCTGGAGCCGGTGGCAAATCGTCCGGCCGCTGGCTGTAGTACGACACCCGCACCGGATAAACCTTGTCGTCGTCGCCTGGCAGGTTGCCCACGCCGCGGTATTCCAGCAGCTTTTTGCTGTCGGGGTCGTAACTCAGTACCAGCGAGTCGATGAAAACGCCCAAGAATGACGCCAGCGACACTTCGAAGCGCACCGCGGGTTTGCCTTCAAACGTTGTGTCGTCAATGCGTTTGGCCTTGAAGCCGTAGTCGGCCAGGCGGCCTGCGGCGATGAAGTCGAACTTGAGCTTCTTGCCGGCGATGGCGCGGTCCCAGTTTTGCCGCAGGTAGGCGTCGAAGCCGGAGTCGGCGCAGGCCGAGGCATCGTGGCTGATAGTTTTTGTCTCCGGCGTGTCTTCGCCGGGCTTTTGCCGCTTGAGCTCAATGGTGTTGGCGTCGATGCGGCGGATGCCTTCGACATAGCCATTGGTTTTGACCGACAGTTCGTACTCTGGCACTGCCGGGTTGTCGCCGGGCTTGAGCCATTTGCTGGCAATCATTTGGCCTTGCGGGTTGCGGTACTCGACCTGCCAATCGACGATCTGGCCGTCCTCCAGCGTCTGGCTGTGGTGTTCGGTATAGCGGAAGCTGCCGGAGTCGAGCTCGTAGCCGTAGCCGGTGAAGGTTTTGGTGGTGGTTTCGGCTAGCGCGGCGGGTGCTATGACGATGGCCAATACGCAAGCGGCGAACCACAGCAAGCTGTCATTGCGAGCGCCGAAGGCGCGCGGCAATCTCGTGACATCGGCGCTACACATTGAGACTACCGCGGCCGCTGCGCGGCCTCGCAATGACAGCCCCCTTGAGTGAAGGGGGCGATTCCGGCGCAGCCGGAATGGGGGATGTGGGAGCAATACGGGTAACGATTCGCGCAGCGAATCGCCGAGCGGCTTGCCCGCGAGGATTGCCGCGCGCCTTTGGCGCTCGCAATGACAGGTGAAGTGGATGTTTCATGCTGATTCGACAGCGGGCCTGGCTGTTGCGTTCGTCGCGCCCGCTGCCGCCCGCGGCTTGAACAGGTAATGCCCAACGCCCCATTCCTGCCCATTGTCGTAACCGAAGAACTCGGCCACGGCCATGTAGAACATGCGCCAGCGCTGCACCCATAGCTTGGCGTCGTCGGCGCCATACGCCTGTGCGAACAATTCAGTAATCCGCGGCCGCTCGGCGTCCATGATGGCCAGCCAGTGGTTGGATGTTTTCTCGTAATGCTGGCCGTTCACCCACCAGTGGTCTTCGATGGCCATATCGTCTTGAAAGTGCATCAGCAGGTGTTGGCTGGGCATGACACCGCCAGCAAAGAAATACTGGGTCATCCAATCTTTGGCGCTGCGCACTTCATAGGGATAAGCCAGCGTGGGGTGGGCAAAGATGTGTACGAACAGCAAGCCATCGAGCTTGAGCCAGGTTGAGACGCGGCGCAGTAATTCTTTGTAGTTGCGCATGTGCTCGAACATTTCGATGGACACGGCGCGGTCGAAGGGCTTGCCCTGGTCGTGCTCGGCGGGGTCGAAGCCGTTGATGTCGGCGGTAATCACATGCACGTTGGTATAGCCGCGCTCGGCGCACATGCTCTCGATGTGCGCGAGGTGCCCGGCGCTGTTGCTCACCGACACGATATCCATGTTGGGGTAGTGCTCGGCC
>JAAFAL010000032.1 GCA_018222345.1 bacterium | reverse complement strand
ATTGCCATAATCAATATGCGCCGACAAATAGTGCATGGCATACGCCAGCCCCAGTGTGATGACCAGCGGCGGCGTGACCACGGTGACCAGGTTCAGTGGAATACCCAGCAAGGCCATCGCCGCTAGTGTCCATGTCAGCGCTACAGCCAACACCAGCGCTGGCCAAAGTACGGCGGCCCAGTGCAGAAAGGCGATGGCCAGCAGGCCCAGCATCACTGCGAACATGATCGGCAACAAGCGTTGCAGATCATCGACCAGTACACCTGCGGCGGCATGTTTGAGCACCGCCGGGCCGGTGATGGCGACAGTGAGGCGATGGCTCCAGCCGCCTTTATCTAGCGTGTCCTGAACCGCGCTACGCAATAGTCCGGGGTCGATCTCTGCCGCTGCTGGCGTGGCAACAATTGCCGCGGCTGTCGCGTCGCCACTGATCAGTTGGCCACGCAGCACCGGATTTGCCGCCAGCATTTGCGCCAGCGCCTCGGCCGATTCCGGCGCGCTACGCACACGGTTGTAAACCGACGAAACGTCCAAGTCGCCGCCATTGCCCGACGGCATGCTGACGCGGGTGATGTCGGTTGCGCGGTCGATCAAGGGGTGGGCCGCCAATGCGTTTGACACTGCGCGGATGGCGGCAAAGTCATCGGCGTTGAGTGGCTGGGTGCCGAGCAAGCCGATCATCACGGCATCGGCGCTGCCAAATACTGCGCGGGATTGTTGCTCGGCGCTGTCGGCATCGGCCTGGGTGACCAACGCATCGACCGAGGCGTCAACGCGTAAGCCACTGCCAATTGTTCCGCCAAGCACCAGGCCCGCGAGCACTGTCAACACTGCGGCCGCGGCGATGCGCTGCAGCAGCCGCGGCTTGGTATGCGCCGCTGCGCCGTCAGTCGATATAGCGGAACCCCTGGGGGCTGAACACGCCGCGCGGCGGGGCTTCGTCGTAAATCACGTCACCCAAATACAAGGTGGTGCGGGTTTTTTCGCGCAAGTCTTCCATGGTGTATTCATGGCCGACAAAGCGGCCGTCTTCCTTGGAAATGACTTCGGTGTTCATGCTCAGCCGCTTGCGCAGTTTGCCGCTGCGCTCGGTGAATTCGACCTCACTGGTGAGGCAGGTCAGTGCATCAACTTTGGTCAAGATGCTGGAATAGGGCGAGATGGCTGTCGCCGGAGGATTGACCTCCAGCACATAGACCTTGCGGCCGTTGAGTTCGCTGTCATCGCGACGGGTCATCGGGCCTTCGGCAAAGGTGCCAAAGATTTGCAGGATGTCCTGATAGCTGAAATCGGTGCCCCACAACTTGCTATTGCCGGCCTCACCGCGAATGCGCCGCACCGCATTGAGCGCTGGCAAAAACATATACATCTCGTCTTCGGCCTTGTCCTGGCCACGTACCAGGTAGCGCGCACCGGCCAGATCTTCGGGTTGCAGCACGCCTAGCATCAGGTTGACGGTGTCCTGTTCGGTGCGTTTGCCATACAGCCGTGCGACCAGGCGCCGCTCGACGCCAATCCGGTCAAAAGCGCTGATACCCAGCATTTGGCTGAAGGTTTTTTGCGGCACATTGCCATTGGCGCACAAGATGATGTCGCTGGTGGTTTCCAGCGCAGTGGCGGGAAACGCGGCACAGGCGAACACCAGGCCGAGCAGGGCTTGGCGGATCGAACATGTATGCATTGCAGTTGGTTTTGACATTTGTTCTCAGTGTAGCGGCGTGCATGTCAACACGGGGTGATCAGGGCCAGTTCCTAAGCACGCACGCTAGCCGCAAGGTCTTGTTCCAGCCATTGTTGGGCTTGCAGAGCATCGTCGCAATACAACCACCGCGCACCACGCAGCACTTGCGCGCGCAATGCATTGCGTGATGATGGAAAGCCCAGCGCTAATTGCTGGCCTTGCGCGAGATGGCGCCGCGCAAGCTTTTGCGGCAGCAGCGCGTAGTGCGCGCCCAGCGCCGCCTGGCCACGCGCCAGCACATGCGCACTGACAGCGCGCAGGGCAAACCGGCCAATGGAAATTTTGGCGCGCTCTGGCACGGCGTAATGGTCCAGCAGCGGTGGCGTCAGGCTCATGAGGTGGTAGTCCACGCCGGGTGCTAGCGGCGCCAGTACGCTTTGCACGGCGGCGACCCGCGCACGTTCCGTCGCGCCCGGCTCGGCCTTGAGCTCAAGCATCAAATGGAAGCGTGGGTGATAGCGGGCGACAAACTCGGCCAGTGTTGGCACTTGCGGCAGCAGCGCGCGCAATTGCGCGGCGCTGTGGTTAGCCACTTTGACCTGTGCGCCAAATACCCGCAGGCCATCGGCATCGTGGATGATCACCGGCACGCCGTCAGCGGTGAAGCGCACATCGGTTTCCAAGCCCCAAACCCCACTGGGAACCAGCGGGTCGAATGCGGCGAAGGTGTTTTCTGCAGCGCTGTCGTCGCCGCGTTGCCCGCGGTGCGAAATAATGCGCGTGTCCCGCAGCGCGGCAGTGGGAGGGCAGCGGCGCGGCCAAGCCGCACTTACGGCATCAGCGGCGGTGCTAAGCGCCGCCTCAAGCTTGGCCGACGGCGGCTCAGCCATCGTCCAAACGCATCGATAAATCGACGGCGCGCAGATGCTTGGTCAGGCCGCCGATGGAGATGCGATCGACGCCGGTGTCGGCAGCGTCGCGCACGTTGTTCAGGTCGATGCCGCCCGATGCCTCAAGCAGTGTGCGGTTGGGTGGGCGGGCCAGCTTTTTGGCCATGTTTACAGCGCGGGCCAGCAAGTGGGTGGCGAAATCATCCAGCAGCAACACTTCAGGTGGGGCTGGGCAACTCAATGCGGCTTCCACTTGTGCCAAATCCTCAGCCTCGGCAATCACTGGCACATCGGCATATTGCATACGCGCAGCCATGATGGCCTCGGCAATGCCCGAGCCTGCTGCCAGGTGGTTCTCCTTCAGCATCACGGCGTCGAACAGGCCAAAGCGGTGATTCACACCGCCGCCGCAGCGCACGGCATATTTTTGCGCGGCGCGCAGACCAGGCAGGGTTTTGCGGGTATCGACAATTTGCGCCTGCGTGCCCTTGACCTTATCGACATAGCGCCGCGTCTCGGTGGCCACGCCAGACAACAATTGCAAGAAGTTCAGCGCCGTGCGCTCACCGCTGAGCACGCTGCGCGCCGGGCCCGTGAGCCGCACCAGGGTTTGCTCCGGGCGCACGTAGTCGCCATCTTTGCAGGCCCACTGGCATTGCACGCTGTCGTCGAGCTCGGCAAACACGGCATCAAACCAGGCCGTGCCACACAGCGTGGCCGACTCGCGGCTGATGACTTGCGCCGTGCAGGTGCGGTTGGCGTCAATCAACGCCGCCGTGCGGTCGCCGTCGCCCAAATCTTCGGCCAGCGCGCGTCGCACGTCGTCAACAATCGCCTCGGCGTCGGGCAGGCCACGGTTGAAATCGACCGACGGCGGATTCAGCGGGTTATACATGCAGCAGGCGTGGGCAAAAAAATTGAGCGCGCATTGTCGCGGCTGCCTGCGACGCGGGCAAACTTATGCGCCGCGGCATAAGCGAACACCAGCAAAAATGTGCCGCTGTTCGGCGGTGTAGAAGTTGCGAAAGTGTGGCCGCCGGATCGGCTGGTGAGTCATTGCCGAGCCGCCTTTGAGTATCCAATGCCGGCCGTCGCACCACGGCAGGGTGTAACGCGCGTAAGGAAATGCCACATAACCAGGCCAGGGCGCCAGCGGATTGCGGCACCACTCCCAAGCTTGGCCGACACCCTCGAGCAGGCCAGCCAGCCGGGCCGCGAGCCATGCGTGCTCATCAGGCAAGCTGGCACCGGCCCATTGCGCGTAGGCCGTCGCCTCGTAACGACTAATTCCAACGACAGCGGCGTCGGCCTGGGCGGCGCCTGGCCACGCTTGGCAAATTGTTACGCGCAGGCCGTCGCTGTGCCAGCCCCAAGGCGCCAGCACATTGGCGCGTGTGCGCCATTGCCAACCGGGTTCTGACCACAACTGCGCTTGCTGATAGCCACCGTCGGCCATGAAGGCCAGCCATTGCGCCACCGTGACCGGCTGTGCTGCCAGTTGTTGAGCTGGCACGGTTGCAGTGTGCGCGCCGAGTTCGTTGTCGTAGGGTGCGGGCGTGCCACAGTCGTCGAGGTGCCCGAGTTGCAATACGGTTTCGGGCAGTTCGGCCCAAACTGTCTCGGTTGCTGGCGGCGCGTCGGATAGCGCCACGCTATGCACGGCGTCGTCGCGCTGTATGCGCTGTGCATGGTCGGCCATGGCCACCGGTTCAAGGTGCTGTGCGTAGTGCTGGGCGATGAAGGCGCGCAAGTAGCCACTACTGATGGCGCCGTGACGCCGCGGCGCAGCCTGCCATGCCGCCGCGCAAGCCCGCGCGCGCTCGCCCAGGGTGGCGCGCAGTTCATCCAGTGGCGGCAGTTGTTTGGCGCGATTGGCTTTGGGCGTGTATTCCGGGAAATAGATGGCATGCGTTTGGGCATCGGTCGGCGCGCCGAGCACGCGTTCGCACAGCCAATAATGTTCCACCTGAATGGCATGGCCCACGTGCCACGCCAGTGGGCTGAGTTCCGAGTGCGGCTGGCAGTACAAATCGGCGTTGGGCCGATCCAACACCGCCAGCATTTCAGCGCGCAGCGTGTCGAGCATCCTCAAAGCCTGGCGTGTTGTGCCGGCTGGCTGGGGCGCAGTGTCAGCAAACTGTGCGGCGCAACGGTCTGCCAGGCGGGGTCGTCGTCAAAGCGCTCGGAGGCCACAAGCCAAGCGCCCGGAAAATCCGCATGATCATGGGCAACATACAGGCTAGGGCAGTCGCCGCTGATGGCATGCCGCGCCACCACGAGCTGCTCGGCGTCGGCCATGGCGATGTTTAGCAGGCTGGCGGTATCGCCGGTCATGTCGGCCAGGCGTGCCAGCGCCGCGGCGAGCTGGGTGCTGAGCGTTTCGCCGGCAGTGCTGCGAATCAGGGCGTAGAGGTACTCCGAGTCGGTGGTGCCGGCAATGGCGTCATGCGCCTCATCCGATAGCGCATCCAATAGCGCGCGCCGCGTCTGCCCTGGAAAGCCGCCAAGGTAGCCGTTGTGCGTAAACAAGCTGCCGGCATCGGCGTAAGGCTGTGCGTTGATAGCGTGATGGGCGTTGCCGGGTGTGGCGCTGCGCACGTTGCACAGCCACACCGGACTGCGCAGGCTGCGCGCCAAATGCGGCAAGTTGTGGTCGTTCCAGATCGCCAGGTCACTGGTGTAGCGTGCCGGCGTGTCGTCGTCGCCAAACCATGCCACGCCATAGCCGTCGGCATTGAGCGTGGCGTAGCGCAGTTCCTGCGGTGCCCAGCTTTGCTCGTAGAGGCTGTGCGCGGGGTCGAGCAACAGCGTCTTCAAGTTGATTGGCGGGCCGATGTAGGCGGCAATACGGCACATGATCCGGTGCGGCGGCGAGGGCGAATGCCCATGTTAGCCTACGCCGCCGACGATGCCACGAGTGAGCGCCTTGGAAGCAGACAATTCGGACCCCTGCCTGCAGGTGACGCAGATTCCCGCCAGCGTGACGGCGCCAAGCTTGGCCGAAGACGCGCAAGCCGGCTTGTTGACCGCGCCGCGCAGCCTGCCGCCAAAATACTTGTACGACGCTGTCGGCGCGCAATTGTTCGAAGACATTACCCAAACGCCGGAGTACTACCCGACGCGTAGCGAACTGGCGCTGCTCGAAGCCCATGGCGACGACATCCTGGCAGCCAGTGGCGCCAGCCAGATTATCGAGTTGGGTAGCGGCAGTTCGCGTAAAACGCGCGCGTTACTGGCCAAGGCTGCCGCAGGCACGGCGTATTGGCCGTTCGATGTATCCGAGCAGATGCTTGTGGATAGCGCACGGGAGTTGCGCGCCGATTTCCCGCAGATTCCCGTGCACGCGCTGGTTGGCGACTACACCGCAGGCTTGGCCGGCGTCGCTCAGGTGCTACCCGCGTCCGGGCGTCGCCTGGTGCTGTTCCTGGGCGGCACCATGGGCAATTTCGAGCCAGCAGAGGCCGCCGCATTCATGCAGGCGCTGCGCCCTGTTTTACGCCCCGGCGACAGCCTGCTGTTGGGCGTCGATCGGCACAAGGACAGCGCGGTGCTGGAGGCGGCCTACAACGATGCCGCCGGCGTTACTGCAGCCTTCAACCTGAACGTGCTGCGGGTGCTCAACCGTGAGTTGGATGCCAACTTTGATGTGGCTGCATTTACACACCGCTCGGTGTATGACGCGGAGGCCATGCAAATCGAGATGCACTTGATCGCCAAGCAGGCGCAGGTGGTACGGCTTGGCGAGCTTGATACCCACATCGACCTGGCAGCGGGCGAAGTGATTCGCACTGAAGTCAGCCGCAAATTCGATCAGCCGCGCCTCGAAGCATTACTGGCAGAGGCTGGCTTGGGCCTGCAGCAACTCTGGACAACGCCGGAGCCGCATGCGTACTCGCTGGCCTTGGCACAGGTTATTTAAGCAGCAGCTCCAGCAGCGCTTTTTGCGCATGCAGGCGGTTTTCCGCCTCGTCCCACACCACACTTTGCGGCCCGTCGATGACGTCTGTGGTGACTTCCTCGCCGCGGTGCGCAGGTAGGCAGTGCATGAACAGCGCCTCCGGCTTGGCCTTGGCCATCATCGCGGCATCAACCTGGTAGCCAGCAAAGTCTTCCTGGCGCGTGGCCTGTTCGGCTTCTTGGCCCATGCTGGCCCACACGTCTGTCACCACGACGTCGGCGCCGTCGCAGGCGGCATTGGCCGAATCCGCCAGTTCAACAGCAGCGCCGGCGGCATCAACCACCGCAGCATCGGGTGCGTAGCCTACCGGCGCTGCAACGCGCAAGTTGAAGCCAAACTGCTTGGCTGCGTGGGCAAACGAGTGGCAGACATTGTTGCCATCGCCAATCCACGCCACGGTCAGGCCATCGATTTTGCCCTTGTGCTCGACGATGGTCAGCACATCGGCCAGCAATTGGCAGGGGTGTAGCAGGTCGCTAAGGCCATTGATTACGGGGGCTTGCGAATGCGCAGCAAAGGTTTGCTGGTCGGCGTGGCTGTCATTGCGGATCATCACGCCGTCACACATGCGGCCGATGACCCGCGCGGTGTCTTCGATGGGCTCGCCGCGGCCCAGTTGGGTGTCGTCGGGCGACAGGAACAGTGCATGGCCGCCCAACTGCGCCATCGCAACCTCGAACGACACCCGCGTGCGGGTCGAGGCCTTGGTGAAAATCATCGCCAGTGTCCGGCCAACGAATGGCCGCACGCCGCGCCGGTCGGCTTTCATTGCTCTGGCGCGCTCGATCAAGGCTTCCAGTTGTACGGGCTGCAAGTCCAGCAGCGACAGGAAGTCGGGCTTGCTCTTGTGGTCTGACATAGTGATTTTCACGGCGGTCAAATAAAAAACGCGGATGGCCTTAGGTAGGCCATCCGCGCGTTGTGCCTTGCAATGGCGGCTAGGCGTTGAGGCGTTGCTCCACCGTGCCCCAGTTCACCAGGCCCATAAACGCGTCCATGTAGCCGGGCCGGGCGTTGCGGTAGTCGATGTAATAGGCGTGTTCCCAAACATCCACTGTCAGCAGCGCGGTGTGGCCGTTGGTGATCGGCGTTTTGGCATCGTCGGTGCTGACGATTTCCAGCGCGCCAGAGGCAGATTTGACCAGCCACGTCCAGCCGGAGCCGAAGTTGCCCGCGGCAGCGGTCTTGAACTGCTCGGCAAAATCGTTCATCGAGCCGAAGGCCTTGTCGATCTCGCCGGTCAGCGTGCTGCTGGCGGCGACACCGCCTGGCGCCATGCTGTCCCAGTAGAAGCTGTGGTTCCACACTTGGGCAGCGTTGTTGAACAGGCCGCCTTCGGCGCCTTTGATGATCTCTTCTAGGCTGGCATTGGCCTTGTCGGTGCCTTCGATGGCGGCGTTGGTTTTGTCAACGTAGGCCTTGTGGTGCTTGCCGTAGTGGTAGTCCAGGGTCTCTTCGGAAATCGCCGGTGCAAGCGCGTTGCGGGCGTATGGAAGGTCTGGCAATGCAATAGCCATGGCTTGACACTCCTTGTCTGGGTGAAAAAAATTTCATGGCAATGCAGGGCATTACCAATCAGGTCAGTCAACAATAGGGGCTTAGCGCTTGGGTTACAACGTGAGGACGCTGCAAGGCGTTTGTTAGCACTCAACGATTGGTATGTTGCAACGCGGAATGACAGCCTGATCGGCGTCGGTATAATGCCGGCCCCGCCACCGCCAGCAAGCGCTAGCCGTGGTCAATTAATTCATGGAGGAATCGACAATGGATGCACTCGCTCGCATCAAGGACAAGGTCGAAAACAACCCCGTTATCGTGTTTATGAAGGGTTCGCCGGACTTCCCGCAATGTGGGTTTTCGGCGCGCACGGCGCAAGCGCTCAATGCTTGTGGGGTGCCATACGCCTACGTCAATATTTACGATGACGAAGCGATTTATCGCGCCTTGCCTAGCTATGCCAATTGGCCGACTTTTCCGCAGTTGTATGTCAAGGGCGAATTGATTGGCGGTTGCGACATCACCCTGGACTTGTACCAGAGTGGCGAGCTGCAGAAGATGCTCGAAGAGGCCGCAGGTGCCAAGGCTGCCTAGGGCGCCTTCGCGACACCGCAAGCGCCCGCACATGATTGCGGGCGTTTTTGTTTCTGGTCCTGGCTGTGCCACGGCTTATGGCTGACAGCGTGCGCCTGGACAAATGGCTGTGGGCAGTGCGCCTGTTCAAAACCCGCAAGTTGGCCCAAGAGGCCATCAGCCGCGGCAGGGTCAAGGTCGATGGCAGCCCGGCCAAGGCTTCGCGCAGCCTGCGTGTCGGCCAGACCGTCGCGCTGGAAAAACTGGCTGTGCGCGACGAAGTGATGGTCGCCGGCCTGAGCGAGAAACGGGTGTCGGCCAGCGAAGCTGCCGAGTTGTATCGCCGCACCGACCGTGGCGCAGCCATGCAAGCCGAAGATATCGAAAAGCGGCGCCTGCAACGGCTTATGAACCAACCCGTTGCGCCCGATGGCCGGCCCGGCAAACATGCGCGCGACGTTCTGCGCAAGGCCAAGCGGCGGCAGTCGTAGCCCGGCGTAAGCTAGACTCTAAGCCATGAGCGTGGATGCCCCCGATGTCGGCCTGATACTGATTGGCGATGAATTGCTGTCCGGCCGCCGCCGCGACAAACATTTGGCGCACATGATCGAAGCAGTCGGCTCGCGCGGGCGAGAAATCGCCTGGGTACGCATCATCGGCGACAGCCAGGCCGAGGTGGCCGCGACGCTGCGCCAAACCCGCCAACTGCCGCATATCATATTTTCCTTCGGTGGCATCGGCGGCACGCCGGACGACCGCACACGCCAAGCCGCAGCCGAGGCCTTCGAAACAGGGCTGGAGCATCACCCGACGGCACTCAAGATCATCGAAGCGCGCTATCGCGAGCTGCTGACGCCGCGACGGCTGGAGATGATCAATTTCCCGGTGGGCAGCGCGCTAATCATCAACCCGGTCAACCAAGTGCCCGGTTTTACCATGGAGCGGCACCATTTCGTGCCTGGGTTCCCGGAGTTGGCCTGGCCAATGGTGGAATGGGTTTTCGAGCAGGTTTACAAGCTGCCCACCGTGACTGAGCGGCGGGTGACGTTGACATTGGCCACCGTCGGCGCGCCCGAGAGCGACCTGTCGGACCTGATGCAGCGCGTTGGTGATGCCCACAGCGACGTGCGCGTGTCCAGCCTGCCGAAACTGGGCCATCCGTATCGCATCGAGTTCGGCTTTCAGGGCGCACCGGCCGCTGCGCGGGCGGCGATGGCGGACTTCAAGACCGGCTTGTCGGCGCAAGGCGTGTCGCTGGATTCCGAAGTTGCGGAACCAGCCGAATAAACGGCGCCAAGCAACAGAAAACCCATGGATTTTTCAGGCTTTCTTTACTGCTTGTGCAGTAAAGTTGCAGGTTCTTATCGATATCAGTCTTCGGATTTGAGAGGCCATAGTGACGCAAGCCAATATACTTTTGGTGGAAGATAACCCTGCCGATGTCAGGTTGACGCAGGAAGTGTTGCGCGAGACGCAGCTCGATTTCGTCATGCAACTTGCGCGCGATGGCGAGCAAGCCATGCAGATCTTGCGCAAACAGGCGCCGTTCGAAGATGCGCAAACGCCTGACCTGGTACTGCTAGACCTCAACCTGCCGCGCAAAGACGGCCGTGAGGTGCTGGCCGAGGTCAAGTCCGACCCCGACTTGCGCCGCATCCCGGTGTTGGTGCTTTCGACCTCCAAGGCCGAGCGCGACATCCTCACCTGCTACGAATTGCACGCCAATTGTTATCTCACCAAGCCGGTCGATCTCGACCAGTTCGGGCAATTGGTGCAAACGCTGCAGCAGTTCTGGTTTGGCATGGCCATGTTGCCGCCCAAATCGCGCAAGGCGCACTGACCGGCAAGCCCGATGGAAGACGGCCACATTCAAGTGTTGTTGGTAGAAGACAGCGACCTTGATGCCCGGCTGGTGACAGACCGTGTGGCGATTGCCGAAGGCGGCGACATCGTCGAGTTCACCCGCGCACGCACGCGCAACGAGGCCCTCAACACACTCGACGCGCGCAGTTTCGACTGCATCTTGCTCGATTTGAACTTGCCCGACGGCCGCGGCGTCGAGAATGTCGAGATGGTCGCGGCAGCTGCCAACTACGCCACCATTGTGGTGATGACCGGCCTCAACGACGAGTCAACCGCAATTGCGGCGCTCAAGCTTGGCGCGCAGGAATACGTGGCCAAGGACAATTACGATGGCCCGTCGCTGCTGCGCGTGCTGCGCCATGCTATCGAGCGCAACAAGCTGCTCAGCGAAATCAATACCAAGCGGGACGAGGAATACCTGGCAGCCAGTCAGGACACCCTCACAGGCCTGCCAAGCCGCAAATTATTTGAGGACCGTGGCCGCCATGCGCTGGCTGCTGCGGCGCGCAATGGCCGGCCGCTGGCGTTTTGCTTTATCGATCTTGACGGCTTCAAACCGGTTAACGACCAGTTGGGTCACGCTGCCGGTGATGAATTGCTCAAGCGCATTGCCAGCCTGATGGAAGGCGCGGTGCGCAGCAGCGACACCATCGCGCGTGTCGGCGGCGATGAGTTCGCCGCATTGTTATCCGAATTTCGCCAGGGCGAGGACGCCCGCGACGCTGCGCGCCATGTTGCCGAGCGCATCTGCGCGCAGATTTCGAACATCGATTCGATCGACGGGCGGCCGGTCTCAGTGGGCGCCAGCATCGGCATCGCCATGTACCCGGATCACGGCCAGCAGTTCGACAAGCTGATGGTCAATGCCGACATGGCGATGTACGCCGCCAAGCGTGCGTCGGGCAACACCGTGATGTTCTATACCGCCAGTTTGCGTGGCCAGCCTGGCTCGTCACAGTCGCTGACGGCGGATATTCAAAGAGCCCTGGAGCAGGGCGATTTTGTGCCGGCATACCAGCCAATATGGAATGTGGCCGACGGTGTGATCGATGGCGCCGAAGTGCTGATGCGTTGGCGCCACGATGGCGCCATGCGGCTGCCGACGCAGTTTTATGTTGAATCCGAGCGCTCCGGCCAAATTGTCGAAATTGGACGCCAGATCCGGCGTACGGCCCTGCGCCAGTTTCAGCGCTGGCGGGCACGCGGCCTGTCGGTCAAGCGCATGGCACTCAATCTCTCCGCATCCGAGTTGGCTGACGACCCGGCGATCGCAGAATTGCTTGAACTGGTCGCTGATTTCGGCTTTCCGGCCGGCAGCGTGCAGGTTGAAGTCGCACTGGCCGCGCTGGCTGGCAATGTGGCCACGCTGCAGCGTTTGCGCGCACAGGGCATCACTGTACTTGCTGAACTGGATGCCGGCGCCGAGGTGTCGCTAAACGCCTTGGCAAGTGGCCCGCTGGACGGCGTAAAACTCAGCCGCGACATCATGGAGCAGTTGATGCTGCCGGCCGACGCGCCACAGCGGCGCATGGCCGATGCGGTCATCGTTTTGGCAAAAACACTGGCCCTTCCAATCAGCGCTGTCGGCGTTGAAAACGAAAACGAACTGGCCATGCTCGGCACGCTGCCGTGTAACGCAGCGCAGGGTTTCATGCTTGGTCCAGCGTCGGACCTGGACAATGTTGCCGCATTGTTCGGGCGGCCCGTGTCCGACGTGGTGTCGTCATCGGTGCATTAGGAATAACTGAGCAACAACCGGGCTGAATCGCGGGGGGTAGCGATGAACATGTTTGATACCGTCACGGGCTTGATGCCGCACGGCGTGTGCTTTTTTTACCGGCAAGACCTGATCTTGCTGCACGTGATTTCCGACGCGCTGATCGCGCTGGCATATTTTTCGATCCCCGTGACGCTACTGCATTTCTTGCGCAAGCGCGCGTCGATTCCATTCGCGCATGTGCTGGTGTTGTTCGCGGCTTTCATCATGCTCTGCGGCTTCACACACATCATGGGCATCTGGACGATCTGGAAGCCTTATTACTACCTGGAAGGTGGCGTGAAAGTGCTCACCGCGGCGGTGTCGCTATTGACCGCTGCAGCCCTGGTGCCGCTGGTGCCCAAGGCCTTGGCGATGCGCACGCCCGAGGAGCTCGAGGCCGTCAACACGCAACTGCGCGAGCAGATCGACAGGCGAGACGAGGCCGAGCAAGTCACCCAGCAAACGCTGCAGCAGCTCGAGACCTCGAACCGCGAACTGGAGCAGTTTGCTTATGTTGCGTCGCACGACCTGCAGGCGCCGCTGCGCTCGGTCAAAGGCTTTTCGAGCCTGCTTGGCAAGAAGTACGCCGAGCAATTGGGCGACGAGGGCCAGGAATACATTGATCTGATCGAGGAAAGCGCTGGGAACATGCAGCGGCTGATTGACGACCTGTTGGCGCTCAGCCGGGTTGACCAGGTGGCTGCGGAACCCACTGACGCCGATGTCACCGAGACACTGGACGCGGCGTTGGCGCAGTTGGACGCCGATATCAAGTCCAGTGGTGCGCAGGTCACGCACGATGAATTGCCGACCCTGACCACCGGCCACAACTTGCTGCTGCAAGTGTTCCAGAACCTGGTCAGTAATGGCATCAAGTTTCAGCCGCCGGGCCAAACGCCCAAAGTGCATATCTCGTCGGCCCGCACGCGCGAAGGCTGGGAGTTTTCGGTGCGTGACAACGGCATCGGCATCCCCCAGGACAAGCTGCAAAGCGTGTTCGAAATATTCACCCGCCTGCATGGCCAGGGTGAATACGAAGGCAGCGGCATCGGCTTGGCGCTGATCCAGCGCATCGTCAAGCGCCTAGGTGGCAGTGTGAGCATCGAGTCGACGCAGGGTGGCAAAGGCTCAGGCACAACGGTGCGTTTTAGCTTGCCGGAGCGGCCAGCTAGCCAGCCGGAATCAGCGCAAGAGCGGCCCGGTTTGACGACCTCGTTCGGCACGGCCTGATGCGGCCAGTCTCACGGCGATCAACACGCTGTCATTGCGAGGCCGCGTAGCGGCCGCGGCAATCTCGTAAGGTTGGCGTGTGCGTGACGAGATTGCCGCGCACCTTCGGCGCTCGCAATGACAGGGGGCTAAACCTTCTGCCCAGCCAAAAACATCCAAGCCCTGCGCAGTCCGCTTCGCGGATGCTCCGGCGGTTTGCTGCGCAAACCGGTACCCGTCTTGCTCCCACACCCCCTGTCGGCTACGCCGACATCCCCCTAACTTAGGGGGAGTCTCTAACGCCTACTTCAAACTTTTTGCCCAGCCAAAAACATCCAAGTTTCTACGACCGTGTCCGGATTCAGCGAGACACTGTCGATGCCTTGCTCGAGCAGCCACATGGCCAGGTCGGGGTGGTCGGACGGGCCTTGACCGCAGATGCCGATGTATTTGCCTTGCGCCTTGCAGGCTTTGATGGCCATTTCCAGCAGCTTCTTGACGGCCGGGTCGCGTTCGTCGAACAGGTGAGCGATCAGGCCGCTGTCGCGGTCTAGGCCTAGCGACAATTGGGTCATGTCGTTGCTGCCTATCGAGAAGCCGTCGAAATATTCGAGGAACTCATCGGCCAGCACGGCATTGCTGGGCAGCTCGCACATCATGATCAGCTTGAGATCGGCTTTGCCGCGTTCCAGGCCATTGGACTTGAGCGCTTCGCTCACTTGGCGCGCTTCTTCGACAGTGCGCACGAACGGAATCATGATCTGCACGTTGCTCAGGCCCATGTCCTCGCGCACTTTGCGCAGGGCCTTGCATTCCAGTTCCCAGCAGGCGCGGAAATCCTCCGAGATGTAACGCGATGCGCCGCGGAAGCCGATCATGGGGTTTTCTTCATGCGGCTCGTAGTGTTCACCGCCGACCAAGTTGGCGTACTCGTTCGACTTGAAGTCGCTCATGCGCACGATCACTGGCTCGGGGTGGAAGGCGCAGGCGATGGTCGCCACACCTTCGGCCAGGCGGTCAATGTAGAACTGTTCGGGGTTGTCGTAGCCGGCCATCATGTCGGTAATGACACTGCGCAGGTCGTCGTCTAGCTGGTCGAATTCCATCAGCGCTTTGGGGTGCACTCCAATCATCTTGTTGATGATGAATTCCAGCCGCGCCAGGCCGACGCCGGAGTGCGGCAGGCCGGCAAAATCGAAGGCGCGGTCGGGGTTGCCCACGTTCATCATCACCTTCATGGGGATGTCGGGCATGCCGGAGAGCTGAATCTCGTCGCGCTGGAATTCCAACTCGCCTTGATAAATGTTGCCGGTATCGCCCTCGGCGCAGCTGACGGTGACGGGGTCGCCATCCTTGAGCACTTTGGTGGCATCGCCACAGCCGACCACCGCCGGAATGCCCATCTCGCGCGCAATGATGGCGGCGTGGCAGGTGCGGCCGCCCCGGTTGGTGACGATGGCGCTGGCGCGCTTCATGATCGGTTCCCAGTCGGGGTCGGTCATATCAGTGACCAGCACGTCGCCTTCGGCCACGCGGTTCATTTGGCTGATGTCGTCCAGCACGCGCACTTTGCCGGCGCCGATACGCGAGCCAATGGCACGGCCGGTGACGATGACGCGGCCCTTTTCGCCCAGCTTGAAGCGCTCCAAGGTGTTGGCCGAGGCGCGGCTTTTTACCGTTTCCGGCCGCGCCTGCAGGATGAACAATTCACCGGTGTCGCCGTCTTTGCCCCATTCAATATCCATCGGGCGGCCGTAGTGCTTTTCGATGATGAGCGCCTGGCGGCCGAGCGCCTCGACATCGTCGTTGGTGATGCAGAACTGCTTGCGCTCGGCGTCATCTGTATCGACAAATTCGGTGGTCTTGCCCACGGTCTTGTCGTCGGTGTAAACCATCTTGATGGCTTTGCTGCCGAGTTGCTTGCGCACCACGGCAGGGCGGCCGGCATCCAGGTTGGGCTTGAAGCAATAGAATTCGTCGGGATTGACCGCGCCTTGCACCACGCCTTCGCCGAGGCCCCAGGCGGCGGTGATGAACACCACATCCTTGAAGCCAGACTCGGTGTCGATGGTGAACAGCACGCCCGAGGCACCGATGTCCGAGCGCACCATGCGCTGGATGCCGGCCGATAGCGCCACCAGCTTGTGGTCGAAGCCTTGGTGCACGCGGTAGGCAATGGCGCGGTCGTTGAACAGGCTGGCGAAGACGTCCTTGATGGCCAGCAACACCGCGTCGATGCCTTCGATGTTCAGGAAGGTTTCCTGCTGGCCGGCAAAGCTGGCGTCCGGCAGGTCTTCGGCCGTGGCGCTGCTGCGCACGGCCACCGAGATGTTCTTGCCTTCGTCCAAATCTGCAAAGGCCGCACGGATGTCTTGCTCAAGCTGCGGTGGGAAGGGCGCTTCGATGACCTCGCTGCGAATCTTCTTGCCCACCTTGGCCAGTTCATCGACATCATCGACATCCAGCGCGTCCAACGCGGCGTTGATGCGGTCGTCCAAGCCCTTGTGCTTGAGGAACTCGCGGTATGCCTCCGCCGTGGTGGCAAAGCCGTTGGGCACCTGCACGCCCGCGCCGGCCAGGTTGCTGATCATCTCGCCTAGCGAGGCATTTTTGCCGCCGACGACTTCGACGTCGCCCATGCCCAGGTCCTTGAACCACTTGATCGTCGGTGTGCTCACGCGTTAATCCCCAATATGGGCCAATGCGGGCCAACGCGGCCCGGGCCGAAACAAAGCCGACATTTTAGCGGACAAGTTTGCGCAGCGGGTTAGACTCGGATGGAGATTCTGGAGCCCACTATGAGCAGCAAGCGCCGCCGCGTCTTTTTCATCTCCGACCGCACGGGCCTGACAGCCGAGTCACTGGGCAATAGCCTGCTGACGCAGTTCGACGGCTTCGACTTCCTGCCCATGACCTTTCCGTTCGTCAACACCGACGACAAGGCGCGTTCGGTGGTCGATTACGTCAACAAAAGCAGTGAAGACGGCGAGGGCAGGCCGATCATCTTCTCGACGACGGTGACGGATTCGGTGCGCGCGCTACTACAGCAGGCCGACGCGCTGTTCATGGACCTGTTCGATACCTTCATCCCCAACATCGAACTTGAACTGCAGGCCGATTGGGCGCATGCCGAAGGCCGGCGCCACGGCCAGGGTGCCGACGGTGGCAAGCGCTATGAGTCGCGTATCGACGCCATGAACTTCGCGTTGGAGCACGACGACGGCCAGTCGATGCGCAATATCCAACGCGCCGATGTGGTGCTGATCGCACCCAGTCGTTGCGGCAAGACACCCACCTGCCTGTATCTGGCCCTGCAGCACGGCATTTTCGCCGCCAACTACCCGTTGACCGACGACGACTTGGACAAGCTGACGCTGCCGGCCGAACTCAAGCCACTGACTAAAAAAATCTACGGTTTGACCACCAATGCGCAGCACCTGGCGCGGATTCGCAACGAACGCCGCCCCGGCAGCAAATACGCGTCCATCCAGCAAGTGAGTTATGAGCTGCGCCAGGCCAGCAAACTTTACGAAAGGCTGCGTATTCCATACACCGACTCCACCAGCATGTCGGTTGAGGAAATCGCCACGCTGGTAATGCAAGACAAGGGCATTCGCCGCCACAGCTTTTAATTGCCTGCCGCCGCTGGATAACTTGATGTTTACGGCGTAAGGTATCGATCGGGGGGTTGGATCGTGCATGCGGCAAGCGGTTGCCGCGAGGTAAACGTGGGCGGGCAAGCAGATAACTACAAAGCCACAACCAATAACAGCCCCGGGTTGTTAACGGCGCGCACCCTGGCGGAGCATCCCGCCTTGCTGCGTGATGTGATCGACCAGATGCAGGCCGGCGTGATCGTTACCGACATGCAGGGCCGCTTCTTGCTATTTAACGCTGCGGCCGAGCGATTCCTGGGCATGGGCGCGATTGAACAAGGCCCGGAGCATTGGACTGAGGTGTTTGGAATTTTTCATTCCGACACCACCACGCCGCTTGCCACCGAGGACATACCTTTGGTTCGTGCCCTGGCAGGCGAGTCGGTCGATGAGGCCGCGGTGTTCATTCGCCATCCAGCATTGGCTGACGGTGTCCACTTGAGCGTGTCGGCACGCCCGCTGCTCAACAGCGCTGGAGCGCAGATTGGCAGCATTGCCAGTTTCAACGATGTCACCACACTGCGGCAGTTGAGCGAAGAGGCCGAATTCTTTGCCCACCACGATACCCTGACAGGCTTGTGGAACCGCCGCGCTTTCGAAACGCGACTGGCGCAACTGTTGGCGCAAGCCAGCGCCGCCAAGCCGGCTGGCATCATCTTGATCGACCTGGATCGGCTCAAGCTGATCAACGACACCGTCGGCCACGAAGCGGGTGATAAGGCCATCAAGATTGTCGGCCAAGCGTTGGTGAACATTTGCGGCGACGATGCGGTTGCGCGGCTCAATGGCGACGAATTCGCAATTTTGCAGCCGGGTGCTGATGAACACGCGCTGCAAAGTTTGGGCGATACTGCCTTGGCCGCCATCCGCAAGCTGAACCTGTGTTTGCAAGGCCATCGTTTCGCCTTGTCCGCTAGCGCCGGTGGTGTGGTGATCAACGAGCCCGGTTTGGCGGCCGAGCAGGTCATGGGCGCCGTCAGTGGCGCCTGCATGGACGCCAAGGGCGACGGCCGCGACCGGCTGCAAATCGAGAGTACAGCGCGCAACCGCAAGGTAACGTCGCGCGCGCAAATGCAGCATCTGCTTGCCCTGGAAGGTGCTTTGGCAGACCAACGGCTGGGCCTGGCCATGGAACTCATCCGACCGACGCGCGGCCACGATGTGCCAATGGCCGAAATGCTGATTCGCCTCACGGACGCAGACGGCCAAGTGCACCGGCCAGGCCCCTATTTGATGGCTGCCGAGCGCTTCAATCGCATGCAACAGATCGACATGGGTGTGTGCGCTGCCGTGCTGCAATATCTGCAGGGCTACCCCGACGAGCCAAACCGCATCTCGATCAATCTATCCGCCGATAGCGTGCGAGACCTTGTCGCCAGTGATCTGCTGCTACGCCTGTTGGCGCAGTTCCCCGACCAGGCCAGCCGGCTCACGGTTGAAGTGACAGAAACCGCGGCGCTTGGTGAATTGGATCAGGCCGTCGCCTTGACGCACAGCCTGAAAGACTTGGGCTGCCACGTTGCACTGGACGACTTTGGCGCCGGCTTTTCCAACTACTCCTACCTGAAACGCTTGGCTGTCGATTACCTCAAGATCGACGGTGGCCTGGTGCAAGGCATGCTCGACAGTCAGGTTGACAGCGCCATTGTTCGCAGCCTGATTGATCTGTGCCGCACGCTGCGCCTGGGCAGCATTGCCGAGTTTGTCGATAGCGAAAAACTGATCGACGGGTTAACCATGATGGGCGTGGATTACCTGCAAGGCTATTCCATCAGCAAGGCCAAGCCGGTTGATGCCGTGGTTATGTCAGACCCCATGTCGATGCTGCGAAGCTAGCGGCCACGCACCAGCCAACCACCCACAGCGCCGACCACTTTGCTGCAACCAGCAACACAAAGCCGATTAGCGCAATGGAAAAATCGGCGGCGTTGGCAATCGCGCTAACCCACACCGGGTCGTACAAGGCAGCAATCAGCAGCCCCAACACTGCGGCGTTGATGCCGGCCAGGGCGCGGGCCATGCCACGGTTTGCGCTCAGCGCGGCCCAAAACGGCAGTGCGCCGGTGACCAGCAACATGCCAGGCAAAAAAATCGCCGCCACTGCGAGCACGGCCACTGGCCAGCCGCCGAGCACCGTGCCCAAGTAGGCCGACAGCGTGAACATTGGCCCGGGCACGGCTTGCGCAGCGCCGTAGCCGGCCAGGAACTGATCGCGCGTCATCCAGCCGGGCTCGACCACCGACTGCTCCAACAGTGGCAGCACCACGTGGCCGCCGCCAAACACCAGTGCGCCAGCGCGGTAAAAGGCTTCGCCGATATCAACAAAGTGGTTGTTCGCCAGGCTGGCGGCCACTGGCAGACTAATCAGCAACAAGGTAAACAAGGCCAAACAGATGATGGCCGTGCGGCGCGACGTGGCGGTGGGCAAAGCCATGCCCTCAGTTGGCACCACATGGCGTAGTAGCAAGGCGCCGGCGACGCCGCCCAATGCAATCGCCGCCAATTGAAACCATGCCGACGGCGCCAGCAGCACCGCTGCTGTCGCCATGGCTGCCAGCAGGGCGCGCGGCGTGTCCGGCGCCAGCTTGCGCGCCAAGCCGAGCACACCTGCGGCGACAACCGCCACTGCGACCAACTTCAAACCGTGAATGACCGCGGCCGCGGTTGGCCCGTCCATGGTCTGCGCTGCACTGGCGGCCAGAATCATCAACACCACCGATGGCATGGTGAAGCCAAGAAACGCTGCCAGCCCGCCAGGTATGCCGCCACGCGTGAGGCCGATGGCGTAACCCATCTGGCTGCTCGCGGGCCCGGGCAGAAACTGGCACAGCGTCAGCAAGCCGGCATATTGCTCGGCCGTCAGCCATTTGCGCTGTTGCACAAAGCTGCGCTCGAAGTAGGCCAAATGCGCGATGGGCCCACCAAACGCCGAACAGCCCAGCTTGAGATAAACCAGGAAAATTTCGGCGAATGAACTGCGTTCCGTTGTCATGGCGGCGCTGGCGTGTTGGTTGGCGCGCGCAACTTTACCCGTGCGAGCCTGGCGGTGGTAGCGCGCCCTGCGTTGCCGCGCACACTACAACGGCTTGCCAATCCCACTACACTTGCGTGCATGGAAAAACGCCGACCCGCAATCGGATTCTGGGCCTCGTTGCACCCGCGCCATTGGGGTGTGTGGATGCTGCTGGGCATCATGTGGCTAATGGCGCAATTGCCGCACGGGCTGCAACAACGGCTAGGCCGGGCGCTGGGGCGGCTGGGCTATCGTATTGGCGGCAGCCGCCGGCGCATGACTGAAGCCAATATCCGCGCTTGTTTTTCGGAGCGCTCGGAGCAGCAGCAGGACGCGCTCGTGCGCGGCACCTTCGAGGCCAATGCAGTTGGCATGGTCGAGTGCACACAAAGCTGGTTTGGCAGCATGGCGCGCTACCGGCGCGACCTGCAGGTGGATGGCGGCGATCTGTTACGTGACAACCTCGCCAAAGGCCGCGGCGTGATTTTGTACGGCGGGCACTTCTCCATTCTCGATTTCGCCTTGCCGCTGGTCGATGCCGTCAACCCCATCGCCTACATGTACCGGCCCAACGCCAGCCCGGTGCTGGACAAGGTGATCGAGGGCCGCAGGGCGCCATATCGCCATGCCAATTTTTCCAAGCGCGAGTTGAAGGAGCTGATTGACTACCTGCGCGCCGGCAATTTGGCTTGGTATGCCTTCGATCAGGATCTGGGGCTGAAGAACAGCGTGTTCGCGCCGTTTTTTGGCGTGCAGACCGCCACCCTGAAAACCCTGGGCTGGTTAGCGCGTGAGTCGGGCTCGATCCCGATGTTCATGAGCCAGTGGCGCGACAACGACCGTGGCCAGTACCGCCTGCGCTTTCGCGAGGTGCCAGCGCCGTTCCCCACAGACGACGACGTTGAAAACGCGACCATCCTCAACCAGATGCTGGAGCAGGAAATCAGCCGCGACCCGACGCAATACCTATGGTTGCATCGGCGCTTCAAGACGCGGCCCGAAGGCGCGCCGCCCATCTACTGATGCCGTGACCGCCGGTCGCACCTGTCATCGAACAATCATGCCGGTGGAGTAGAATCGCGTGCCGACAACGTATTGCTAAGCCCGGCACGCGCATGACTCAAGACAACAAGCATTCCACTGACCGTCGCCGCTTCCTCAAAGCGGCTGGGGCCACAGGCGCCACGGCAGCGCTGGCGGCTTGCGGCAACAGCAGCGCGCCCGGCATGTTCAAGCCCGGAACCCCCGGCTTGGTTGACCCCGACGACGGTGCGGTTTTCGTCCACGGCGTCGCCAGTGGCGACCCCCTGAGTGACCGCGTGATGCTGTGGACGCGGGTGACAGACCCGGCGCAGAGCTCCAGCGTGCCGGTGTTCTGGACAGTCGCCAGCGACCCGCAGATGAGCACCGTAGTCGCCAGTGGCGTTGGGGCCACCAATGCAGCGCGCGACTACACCTTCAAAGTCGATGTCACCGGCCTGAGCCCGGCAACGACGTACTACTACCGGTTTGGCGCCTTGGGCCAGCAGTCGGCCATTGGCCGCACCAAAACCTTGCCAACCGGCAGCCCGGACGACCTGCGCTTTGCCGTGGTGTCGTGTTCCAGCTTTCCACACGGCTTTTTCAATGCCTATGCGCGCATTGCCGAGCGGCCGGACCTGGACTTTGTGCTGTGCCTGGGCGACTACATATATGAGTACGGCAACGGCCCCGGCGAGTACGGCGCCGATGTGCAGGCCGGCGGCCGCGTTTACGAACCCGAAAACGAGATGGTCTCGCTGTCCGATTACCGCATCCGCCATGGCTTGTACAAGCGCGACCGCGACCTGCAGGAGCTGCATCGCCAATACGCCTTCATCAATGTGTGGGACGACCACGAGACTACCAACGACTCGTTCAACACCGGCGCCGAAAACCACCAACCGGACACCGAAGGCGACTGGTTCGAGCGTAAGGCCGTGGGCCTGCAGGCGTATTTTGAATGGCTGCCCATCCGCCAGACCAGCCCCGGCGATGGCGTGGCGGATGACACGCCAAACAACGACGAGCGCACCTTCCGTACTTTCCAGATTGGCGATCTTGCTGATCTCATCATGCTCGACACCCGGCTGTATGGCCGTGAAGAAGCGCCGGAGGCCAATGGCGCGCCGATTGCCAATACCGGCTTCTCGACATTCTTTGATTCCGGCGACGTGGCCGAGGATCGCCAGTTGCTTGGGCAAGAGCAGGAAAGCTGGTTTTTTGACCAATTGGCGACATCTACTGCGCGCTGGAAAATCA
Organism: bacterium; assembly: GCA_018222345.1. Taxonomy (GTDB): domain Bacteria; phylum Pseudomonadota; class Gammaproteobacteria; order Nevskiales; family OUC007; genus JAAFAL01. The sequence goes on along the minus strand of JAAFAL010000032.1, from coordinate 2,430 downwards.
TCGGCCAGCAGATCATGTTCGGCCAACTCAAATTTGTCGGCCTGCCCAATGCGAGCAACCTGCTGAACGCCGGCGGGCAGGGCGGCCAGTTCATCAACCCGGACCAATGGGATGGCTACCTGCGCGCGCGCGAACGGGTTTGGAGTGCCATCCGCGGCGGCCAGCCTGCACCGGCGGTGGCGGTGGATAACTGCGTGGTGCTGACCGGCGACATCCACACCAGTTGGGCGATGGACATCACGGAAGACCCCAACAATATTGCCGCTTACAACCCGGTGGACGGCGGTGGCTCGATGGCGGTCGAATTTGTCGCGACATCAATCACATCGCCTGGTTTGGACGAGCTGCAAGGCGCCGGCGACACGGGCTTGCTGACGCAAAACCCGCACATGAAGTACATCGAGCTGTCGCAGCACGGTTATGTGATCGTGACCGCCACTGCCGAGCGCTGCCAAGGTGACTGGTTTTTTGTCGATGACATTCTGGCGCCCAGCGATGGTGAGAGCTTCGCCACCGGGTGGTTTACGACCGATGGTGACAACCATTTGGCTGAGGCCACCGAGCCGCATGCTGCGCGCGACAACCCACCTGCGTTGGCGCCTTAGCCCAAGTAAGATCTGCTGCGTCAAAACTCAGGACGCACGATGACAACATTGATGGACACCACGGCGCTGCAGCAATTTGCAGCGGGTGACGACGACGGCCCCTTCCAATTGCTGACCCTGCTGCGTTACGCGCCAACAGCGCGTTTTCCGGCCACCTCGGAACTTGCCGGCACCAGCGGTGAAGCGGCGTATGCGCGCTATTTCGATAAGTTGCGGCCACTGATCGAAGCTGCGGGTGGCCAGGTTGTGCAATTTGCGCCGATCAATCATGTGTTGCTCGGTGCGTTGGGCGCTGGCTTTGATGCCTTGAGCATTGTTAGCTATCCGTCGCGCAGCGCATTGATGGGCATGCTCGGCGCGTTTGAATACAGCAGCATTGCGAGCCACAGAGTCGCCGCGCTGGACGACAGTGTTGTGCTGGCGCTGCCCGACCGTGAATCAGGCCGCTAGGCGCCAGCAGCGCTCACTGTGCTAAAACCCTGATCAACACCCACTGCAGACCGGGCACAGACCCGAAGACAAGGAGACCTGCATGCAATCATTGATGATGGACACGCCGCTGACGATTACGCAGATCATGCGCCACGCCGAGCGGGTTTACCCGAACGCCGAGGTGGTGTCGGTGCGCGCCGACAATCCGCTGCACCGCACGACCTACACCGAGATTTTCTCGCGTGCGCGGCAACTCGCCAATGCCCTGACCAAGCTGGGCATCGGCAAGGGCGACCGCGTGGCGACGCTGGCGTGGAACGACAACCGTCATCTCGAGTTGTACTACGGCATCCAGTGCGCGGGCATGGTCTGCCACACCATCAACCCGCGGCTGTTTCCGCAGCAGGTGCAATACATTGTCGATCACGCCGAAGACCGGGTGATCTTTGTTGATAGCCTGATCTTCCCGCTGGTCGAAAAGCTGGCATCCACACTGAAGACGGTCGAAAAGATCGTGGTGATGACCGATCGCGCGCACATGCCCGAAACCAGTCTGGACAATGTGCTGTGCTACGAAGACCTCCTCGCCGCCGAATCTGACGATTTCGAATGGCCTGAGTTGAGCGAATCCGACGCCTGCGCGCTGTGCTACACCTCGGGCACTACGGGTAACCCCAAAGGCGTGCTGTACAACCACCGCAGCACCGTGATTCACGCCATGGCGGTCAATGGCGCTGATGCAATCGGCTTTCGCAATAGCGACACGATTCTGCCGGTGGTGCCCATGTTCCATGTCAACGCCTGGTCGGTGCCGTATGCGGCGCTGATGGTTGGCGCCAAGCTGGTGTTCCCGGGCCCGAAGATGGGTGATGGCGAAACCCTGGCCGACTTGATGAACGGCGAGCAGGTCAGCATTGCACTCGGTGTGCCCACGGTGTGGCTGGGCTTGCTGCAGCACATTCAAGCAGCCGGCAAGCGCCTCGATAGCCTGGAGCGAACAGTTGTGGGCGGTTCAGCCTGCCCAGTGTCGATGATGGACACCTTCCGCGAGGACTACGGCGTGGAAACCCTGCACGCCTGGGGCATGACCGAGATGAGCCCGCTGGGCACCTTGAACTCACCGCCACGCGGTTTTGATGATCTGCCGGACGACAAGAAGTGCGAGCTGCGTGCCAAGCAAGGCCGCCCGTGCTTTGGCGTCGAGATGAAGATTGTCGATGACGACAACACCGAACTGCCCTGGGATGGCAAGGCCTTTGGCTCGCTGAAAGTACGCGGGCCCTGGGTGTGCAGGGGATAATAAAAGATGGAAGGCTCGAAGTAGAACGATAATGACGGCTTGTTCGACACCGTTGATGTGGAGACCATGGACGAATACGGCACCATGCAGAGC
>JAAFAL010000031.1 GCA_018222345.1 bacterium | reverse complement strand
TAGCAATGCCCCGCGAGCCTGCGGCAGCGGCCTGAATTGCTTGAGTTTTGGGCCTGCGCTGCGTAGAATCGCGCGTCCGCAGTGCTCATGAGCGAGTACGCCGTAGGCCGCGCATGCACAGAATCGGTGTAAGCCACTGATTTTGGAAGCAAACGCGGCTTTTCCTATTTGGAGGATTGAAAGATCGCGCGAGAACGCCACGACAGACGAAACGAAGAAATCACCGTACCCAAAGTGCGCCTGGTCGATGCCGACGGCGAACAGGTTGGTGTCGTTTCGATCGAAGAGGCCCTGGAAAAGGCGACCGAAGCAGGTTTGGACCTGGTCGAAGTCGCCCCACAGGCCGCCCCACCGGTTTGCAAGATCATGGATTACGGCAAGCACGTGTTTGCCAAGTCCAAGTCGCAGCAATCAGGCAAGAAGAAGCAAAAGCAGCAGCAGGTCAAAGAGATCAAGTTCCGACCCGGGACGGATATCGGCGACTACAACATCAAGCTGCGCAAGCTGAACGAGTTTTTGGAAGAAGGCGACAAGATCAAAGTGACCTTGCGCTTCCGTGGCCGCGAAATGGCCCACCAAGACCTCGGCCACGACTTGCTGGAGCGTGTTCGCAACGATTTGGAAGAAGTGGCATCGGTAGAAGCGATGCCCAAGATGGAAGGCCGCCAGCTAATCATGGTCATGGCCCCCAGAAAGAAGTAAGGAAGGAAAGCTATTGCGCTTGCTGCTCATGACGCTTTCAAATGAATAATTCAGGGATCACGTCGATCTCGACGCAATACACAGGCTGTGTCGGCCTGCGGTTGCGGCAACAACCTGGCGGGGCAACCCGCCGGCCAACGACAACGGAAAAACTATGCCGAAAATGAAAACCAACCGAGGAGCTGCCAAGCGTTTCAAACGCACGGGCGGCGGTGGTTTCAAGCGTGGTCGCTCGCACCACCGCCACATCCTCACCAAAAAGAACGCCAAGCGCTGCCGCAAGCTGCGCGAGGTCACCCAAGTTGCCGATTGTGACGTCAAGGTCATCAATCGCATGCTGCCCTACGTTTAAGGAGGCCTTGCCATGTCACGCGTAAAACGCGGCGTAACCGCCAAGGCACGCCACAAGAAAGTCCTCAAGCAGGCCAAAGGCTATTACGGCGCCCGCAGCCGCACCTTCAAGGTTGCCAAGCAGGCCGTCACCAAGGCCGGCCAGTACGCTTACCGCGACCGTCGGGTCAAGAAGCGCACCTTCCGTGCCCTGTGGATCACCCGTATCAATGCCGCTTGCGATCAGCACGATCTGTCGTACAGCCGATTTATGCACGGGCTGAAGCAGGCCGGAATCGAACTGGATCGCAAGGTGCTTGCCGATCTCGCAGTTCGCGACGAAGCCGCCTTCAGCCAGCTCGTCGAGCAAGCCAAGGCCAGCCTCGCTTCATAAGTCGTGTCCGCCTCCATGCGGAGGCGATGCGTACAAGCTAAAAAAGGGAAGGCCATTATTGGTCTTCCCTTTTTTGTTTCAGATACATCTGTCATTGCGAGGCGCGAAGCGCCGCGGCAATCTCGTTGGGAATCGCCTTCGTTTCAGAGATTGCCGCGCGCCTTTGGCGCTCGCAATGACACGCATAATCAATTAATAACAGATGGTTACTTCAATGACCTCAGACATTGAATCAATTCAATCCGAAGCGCTGGCCGCCATTGATGCGGCGCAGGATTTGCGTGCGCTGGACGAGCTGCGTGTGGCCGAGCTAGGCAAGAAAGGCCGCCTAACGGCGATCTTGAAAACCCTGGGCGGCATGGAGCCGGAGCAACGCAAGCAGGTCGGCGGGCAGGTCAACCAGGCCAAGGCCGCCTTGCAACAAGCCATCAATGCCCGCAAGGACGCACTGGAGCGCGCCGAGATCGATGCCAAACTGTCCAGCGAGGCTATCGATGTGACGCTGCCTGGCCGCGGCATCGAGCCAGGCACGCTGCACCCGTTGCGGCGCACGGCCGAGCGCATCAGCGCCTTGTTTGGTTCGATTGGCTTCGAGGTTGTTTCCGGCCCCGAGATCGAGGACGACTGGCACAACTTCGAGGCGTTGAACTTCCCGCCAGAGCACCCGGCGCGTGCCATGCACGACACCTTCTGGGTGAACGGTGGCAGCCATGTGCTGCGCACGCACACCTCGCCGGTGCAGGTGCGCACCATGCAGGCGCGCAAGCCGCCGCTGCGCATCATCGCGCCCGGCCGTGTCTATCGCTGCGACAGTGATCGCACGCACAGCCCGATGTTTCACCAGATCGAAGGCCTGTACGTGGCCGAGAATGTCAGCTTTGCCGATCTCAAGTCCGACTTGCAGCAGTTCTTGTCGCTGTACTTCGAACGCGAAGTCGAAACCCGCTTCCGGCCCAGCTATTTCCCCTTCACTGAGCCGAGTTGTGAGGTGGATATCCGCTACGAAGACCTGCGCGGCCGCACCGGCTGGATGGAAATCCTGGGTTGCGGCATGGTGCATCCGAATGTGTTCAAGGCCGTGGGGCTCGATCCGGAGGCCGTAACCGGCTACGCCTTCGGCATGGGCGTGGAGCGCATGGCCATGCTGCGTTATGGCGTTGATGACTTGCGCCTGTTCTTCGACAACGATACGCGTTTTCTCAAACAATTCAGTGCCTTTGGCAATGTTTTTGGAGCGGCGGCATGAAGGTCAGCACGCATTGGTTGAACGACTTCATTGCGCTGGACGCAGATGCTGCTGCGCTGGCCGAACGGCTGACCTTGGCTGGCTTGGAGGTCGATGAGATCACACCCGCTGCGGCGGATTTTTCTGGCGTCGTGGTCGCACGCATCACCGATGCGCAACCGCACCCGGATGCCGACCGCCTGCAGGTTTGCACTGTGGATGCCGGCAATGGCGAGCCGCTGCAGATTGTCTGCGGGGCGCCGAATGCCCGCGCCGGGCTGGTTGCGCCGCTTGCGACTGTTGGCGGCGAACTGCAGGGCGACGACGGCCCGTTCAAGATCAAGCAAGCCAAGCTACGCGGCGTCGCATCCCACGGCATGTTGTGCAGTGCGCGCGAGCTGGGGCTGGGTGACAGCCACGCTGGTCTGTTGGAATTGCCTGAAGACATGGCTGTTGGTGCTGACCTGCGCGAAGCGCTGGGCCTGGACGACCAGATCATCGACATCGAACTGACGCCCAACCGCGGCGACTGCGCCGGCATGACCGGCGTCGCGCGTGAACTCAGCGTGCTCTACAACTGCGATTGGACGCCCGTGCAAGCCGCCGACATCGCCGAGGCTAGCGATCTACGGCGCGGTATTTCTATTGAAGATGGCAGTGATTGCCCGGCGTATTTTGGCCGCGTGATCGAAGGCGTCGATGCCAGCGCGACCACGCCGGTGTGGCTGCGCGAGCGCCTGCGCCGCGCGGGTTTGCGGCCCAAAACCCCGCTGGTTGATGTCACCAACTACGTGTTGCTGGAACTTGGCCAGCCCATGCACGCTTTCGATGCCGACCGCATGCGCGGCGACATTGTCGTACGCCGCGGTAAGCCGGACGAACCGCTGACCCTGCTCAACAAGGGTGAAATCGTCCTGGATGAGCAGGCGCTGATTATCGCTGACGATCGCGGCGCCATTGCGCTGGCAGGCGCCATGGGCGGCGATTCCACCGCAGTTGGCAAGCACACGAGCAATGTGTTCCTGGAAAGCGCCTGCTTCTCACCGCAAGCTGTTGCTGGCACGGGCCGCCGCTACAAGATCCATAGCGATGCCCTGTATCGCTACGAGCGCGGTGTTGACCCGAGCATCCAGCGTCTGGCGCTGGACCGCGCGACCGAGCTCGTACAGCAGATTTGCGGCGGTAAGGCGGGTCCGGTGACTGGCACGGCAACGTCGCAGGCACCCAGACAGGTCACTTTGCGCGCCAAGCAATTGGCCCGCGTGCTGGGCGGCGAAGTTGCAGCCGAGCAGGTTGCCGACATCCTTAGCCGCCTGGGCTTCGCGCCGCAGCCCATCGATGCTGGCTGGGCTTGCACCGTGCCGCCACATCGCTACGACGTCACCGTGGAAGTTGACCTGATCGAGGAAATTGCCCGCGTGGTGGGCTATGACAACCTGCCTGGCGCCGCGCAGCCTGTCGCGCAAGCTTTCGCGGCGGTGCCCGAGGCCATGGCCGCGGAGCGGGATGTGGCAGGGCGGCTGGTCGCACGCGGCTACACCGAGGCCATCACCTTCAGTTTTGTCGATGCCGAGGCCGACAAGCTGCTCGGCGTAGGCAGCACCCCGATTGCTGTGGATAACCCCATCGCGCAGCACATGGGCGTGATGCGCACGCAGTTGTGGGCGGGCCTGCTCGATGCCTACAAGCGCAATGCCGCGCGCAGTCAGGGCAGGGTGCGCTTGTTCGAGTCCGGTTTGCGTTTCAAACAAGGCGATGGCGGCATGGCCCAAACGCGCACGCTTGCGGGTTTGGCCGCGGGTGCTGTGGCGCCTGAACATTGGACAGGCGCGCCTCCGGCGAGTGACTTTTATGCGGTCAAGGCCGACCTGGACGCCGTTGCCGCAGGACTGCGGGCTGAAAAAGCTGGCCACCCGGCGCTGCACCCGGGCCAAAGCGCCCGGTTGATGTTGGCGGATACGGCCGTTGGCTGGCTCGGCGTGCTGCATCCCAGTGTTGCCAAGGCTTTGGATGTGCCGGGCGCCCCGGTGTTGTTCCAGTTAGACCTGGATGCCTTGTTGGGCGGGAGCGCGCCCAGTTATGCGCCGCTGGATGACCAACCGACCAGCCGCCGCGACCTCGCCCTTGTGGTCGATGAGGCGGTTTCGGCGGCCGACTTGACCGCCTGCGTACGCGAATCGGCTGGCCCGCAACTGCGTGAGGTGCGGGTGTTCGACATCTACCGCGGGGCGGGTTTGCCTGATACTTCCAAAAGCATGGCTTTAGGCTTGATTTTTCAGGATAAATCGCGCACGCTTGCCGACGATGAGATTGACGCAGCAGTGGCACGTGTGTGCGAAGCAGCGCAATCACAATTGGGGGCAACGGTTCGACAATAGGCCGTTGCCGCATCTTGTTTTCCGGGCACGGGGGCCCGGCGGGGAGTCCATGTGGCACTGACCAAGGCTGACCTGGCTGAAACCTTGTTCGAGCAATTGGGGCTCAACAAGCGCGAAGCCAAGGAATTTGTCGAATCCTTTTTCGAGGAAGTCCGCGGCGCGCTGGAAACCGGCGAGCAGGTGAAATTGTCGGGTTTCGGCAACTTTGAACTGCGCGACAAGAACCAGCGGCCCGGCCGCAACCCCAAGACCGGCGAAGAAATCCCAATCTCTGCGCGCCGCGTGGTCACGTTCCGCCCCGGCCAGAAGCTGCGGGTAAAGGTCGATACCCATGGTGCCCGCCGCTAGCAGCGGCGCCGCTGCTGCGGCGCAACAAGGCGAGACGGTCGATGTTTTCGAAGATCTGCCGCCCATTCCCGACAAACGTTATTTCGCTATCGGCGAGGTCAGCGAGTTGTGCGCGGTCAAACCCCACGTGCTGCGCTATTGGGAGCAGGAATTCCCGCAACTGCGGCCGGTCAAGCGCCGCGGCAACCGCCGTTATTACCAGCAGCGCGACGTGATGCTGGTACGCCAGATTCGCCATTTGCTTTACGACAAGGGTTTTACCATCGGTGGCGCGCGTCAGCAGTTGCAGACCTCGGCCTCGGGTGAGACGCGCAATAGCGTCAGCGCCGCTTTGTCAGAGATTCGCTCTGAACTCGAAGACATCATAGAAAACGTCATCGAATAGCCGTTTGGCAACGTATCCGGTGACTGCTTTAGCATGTCGGCCATGGAATCAGCCAACCCCATCAACATTACCGTCATCGACCATGTCGTTTTCCGCGTTCGCGCGCTGGATGTGATGACGCGGTTCTACTGCGATGTGCTCGGCGCGAAGCTGGAGCGCGGGCCTGGCGAGCTGGGCTTGGCGCAGCTGCGAATTGGTAGTTCGCTACTGGACTTGGTCAGCCTGGACGGCAAGATTGGCAGCCAGTTTGACCCGCCCGACCATGCCGCGCCCACCATCGACCACGTCTGTTTTCAGGTCAGCCCGTGGAATGCGCAGGCAGTATTGGATCAGTTGGACGCCCACGGCGTTGCCCACGAGGGCGTGGCGCAGCGTTACGGCGCCAGCGGCCAGGGTGAGTCGATCTACTTGAGCGACCCTGAAGGCAACCGGCTGGAACTCAAGGCCGGCGCGTGAGCACACGGCGCGCGGCCCACAAAGCGCTGGACAGCGCCGAGACCTACGGCCAATGGCTGGAAGCCGCCAACGCGCTCGATGCCGAGGGCGGCGGACAGGCGTGGCGGCAAGACGATGCGGCGCCCGAATTGGCGGTCGATCTAATGCGCAATGACATCGGCGCGTTGCGCAAGCAGGCCGGCGCAGCCGACTTGCCGGCACTGGCCGAAACGCTGCACGAGAGTATCTACCGCCACCAGACCGATATCACTGCGCCGCATTTGTACGCGGTGGCAAAAGCCGGCACCAAGCACATTGTCGAAGACTATCTACAGGCCGTCGAGCGGGCGCTGGATGCCATCGTTACCGCCGAGCATCCGGCTATGCCATTGGCTGCCAAGTTGGCCGCGCTGCGTGGCGCCCGTGACAATCTTGGGCGGCCAGCGCTGCTGCTCAGCGGTGGTGCGGCCATGGGCTTTTTTCATCTTGGCGTCGTCAAAGCCCTGTTCGATCAGGGTTTGCTGCCGGATGTCATCTGTGGTGCCAGCATTGGTGCGCTGATTGCTGCCGGCGTTTGCGCCCGCGACGATGCGCAGTTGGCGGCGCTGCTCAGCGACGTCGATAGCATTTACCGCGTGGGCATTCGCTTTCTGCCACCGCGGCAGATGTGGAACCGTGGCGGCTTGCTCGATCAGGCGCAGTTGCGCACTTGCATCATCAACAATGTCGGCGATGTGAACTTTGCCCAGGCCAAGGCCGTGAGCGGGCGCAGCTTGGCGATCACCGTATCGCCGGCGCGGGCCCGGCAAAAGCCACGGGTGCTCAGCGCCAAAACCTCGCCGGATGTGCTGTTGACTAGCGCAGTCCTGGCCTCGGCCGCTGTGCCGGGCCTTTTTGCGCCGGTGGCTTTGCAGCAGCGGCGCGGCGACGGCAACGCGCGGCCTTACCTGCCGGCAGAGCGCTGGGTGGATGGAACTTTCCAGGGCGATTTGCCAACCCAGCGCTTGGCGCGTCTGTTCAACGTCAATGCCAACATTGTTAGCCAGGTCAATCCTCATGTGGTGCCGTTCCTGGTGGGGCGCCATGGGCGCGGCGCGGTGTCGGCAGTGGCTGACCTGGCGCTGTCCAGCGCCCGCGCGCAAGCCGTGCAAGTGCTCAAGGTCGCACAGGCCCGCGTGCGCCGCGATGGCCTGCATCATGTGCTCGAACATGGCCGCTTGCTGGCCGAGCAGGGCTACAAGGGCGACACCACAATCTACCCGCCGCTGAATTTGTGGATGTACCGCAACATGCTCAGCAATCCCAGCACCGACGATTTGCGGCGCTACATTCGCATGGGCGAGCGCGCCACGTGGCCGAAGCTGGCGCTGATCCGCAACCAGACCCGCATCCAGCGCGCGGTGGCCAATTGCCTGGCCCGGCTGGACAACAAAAGCGCTGGGTAAACAACGGTACAATCGCGCCCCCGCAGCAATCGCAGCCGCCGACAATGACGCCTTTTACCGACTTGGCCATGCCCGGCCCAGCTACGCTCAAGCCCTACACGCCGGGTAAACCTGTTGAGGTGTTGGAGCGCGAGTTGGGCATTACCGGCAGCATCAAGCTGGCCTCGAACGAGAACCCGCTGGGTTGCAGCCCGAAGGTCATCGAAGCGGCGCAGCATGCCATGCAGGGTGAATTCTTCGCCCGCTACCCGGATGCCTCGGGCTTCGAGCTCAAGCGTGATTTGTGTGCCAAGCACGGCGTTCAGCCCGAGCAAATCACGCTGGGCAACGGCAGCAATGACATCTTGTGCCTGCTCGCGCAGTCCTTGCTGGGGCCGGGGCGGGCATCGGTGTTCTCGCAATACAGTTTTGCGGTGTATCCCATCGCCACCGCCGCGGCTAGCGGCGAGGCACGCATCGCGCCAGCGTTTGCGCCGGATACCGACATGCCATACGGCCATGATCTGGCTGCCATGCGCGGGCTGATCGACGACAGCGTGCGGCTGGTGTTTATTGCCAACCCCAACAACCCAACCGGTACTTGGCTGCAGCCCGATGATTTCTCGGCGTTCATGGCCGATGTGCCGGCCGATGTCATCGTCGTGCTGGACGAGGCCTATCACGACTACCAGCCGGCCGAGGCACGCATCAATGCTGAGGCCATGCTGGCGCAATACCCCAACCTCGTGGTCACGCGCACCTTTAGCAAGGTCTATGGCATTGCCGCCATGCGTATTGGTTACGGCCTGAGCCACCCGGATATTGCTGACGTGCTCAATCGTGTGCGCCAGCCGTTCAACAACAATCAACTGGCGTTGACCGCGGCGCGCGCGGCCTTGGCCGACCACAATTTTGTCGAACAGTCGGTGAAGTTGAACACCGCCGGCATGGCTGAGTTGAACGCAGCTTTGAAGGCGCGTGGCATGACCTGCATTCCGTCGCACGCCAACTTCATTAGCTTTGGTGTCGGCTATGATGCCGCGCCAGTGTATGAGGCCATGTTGCGTGAGGGCGTGATTGTGCGACCGTTGGCTGGCTACGGTTTGCCGCAACACCTGCGCGTCACTGTTGGCACCGACGACGAAAACGCGCGCTTTATCAAAGCCTTGGATGTCGCTTTGGGCCAAGCTGGCGCTTGATGTCCACGCTGGCGCACATTGACCGGCTGACGCTGATCGGCACCGGGCTGATTGGTGGCTCGCTTGCGCTGGGCCTGAAACAGGCCGGATTTGTCGGTGAGATTGTCGGCTGCGGGCGTCGGGGTTCTCAATTGCAGCGCGCGCTGGAGCTGGGCGTGATCGATCGCAGCGAGCCGGACCCGGCCGCCGCGGTTGCCGGCGCGGGGCTGGTCGTCGTCTGCGTGCCAGTGCTGGCGATGCCGGCCATTTTTGCCGCCATTGCGCCCGCCATGCGCCCTGATGCGGTGTTGACAGATGTTGGCAGCACCAAGCAATCGGTCATTGACGCCGCACAGCAGGCGTTCGGAGAGCTGCCAGCCGGTTTTGTGCCGGGCCATCCCATTGCCGGCACCGAACACAGCGGTGTGGAGGCGGCCTTTGCGACGTTATACCAGCAACGTTTGAGCATCCTCACACCGACGCCGGCCAGCAGCGAGTCGGCCATCGCCACCGTGCAAGCGATGTGGCAAGCCTGCGGCGCCCGCGTAGCCGTGTTGGACGCTGAGCACCACGACGACGTGCTGGCAGCGACCAGCCATTTGCCGCATGTGCTGGCCTTTGCGCTGGTTGACTTGCTGGCCAGCCGCGCCGATCACGACGAGGTGTTTGCCTACGCCGCCGGCGGCTTTCGCGACTTTACCCGCATTGCCTCCAGCAGCCCGGACATGTGGCGCGATATCGCTTCGGCCAACCGCCATGCATTGACGCAAAACCTCGACGCCCTCATTGAGCGCCTGCAGGGCTTGCGCGCCGCCATCGCGGTGGATGACCGCCGCACGGTTCACGCCTGTTTCAGCCGCGCCAAACAGGCGCGCGACAACTATGTTGACCTGGTGGAAGAGGTACAAACATGAGCCAGTCGATCCGTACCCAAGCTGGCGGCAGCCTGAGCGGCATGCTGCAAGTGCCCGGCGACAAGTCGATTTCGCACCGCGCCATCATGTTCGCCGCATTGGCTGATGGCGATAGCAACATCAGTGGTTTCTTGAATGGCGAAGACTGCCTGGCCACGCTGCGGGCGTTCCGCGCCATGGGTGTGACGGTCGATACGCTCGGCGACACTGAACTGCGCGTGCATGGCGTGGGCATTGATGGCCTGCATGCCCCCAGCCAGCCGCTGGATTTGGGCAACAGCGGCACCTCCATGCGTTTGATGGCCGGTTTGTTGGCCGGGCAGGGTTTCGACACCATACTGACTGGCGACACCTCACTGTCCAAGCGGCCGATGCGCCGGGTGACCGAGCCCTTGGCGCGTATGGGCGCGCTGATCGATGCCACCGAGGCTGGCACGGCGCCGCTGCACATCCACGGCAAGCGCCGGCTGCGCGGCATCGAATTTGAATCGACGGTGGCCAGCGCGCAGGTCAAGAGCGCAGTGCTGTTGGCCGGCTTGTATGCCCACGGCGCGACCCATGTTGTCGAGCCTGGCGTCAGCCGCGACCATACCGAGCGCATGTTGTCGGCGTTTGGCGTGACTGTTGGCGGCAGTGGGCTGCATTGTTCGGTAGCTGGCGGCCAACGGCTCACCGCAACAGATGTGCAAGTGCCAGCAGATTTGTCATCTGCGACATTCCCGATGATTGCTGCGTTGGTAACGCCTGGCGCTGACATCACGCTAGAAGCAGTCGGCATCAACTCATCGCGCGCGGGCGTGCTGAAAATCTTGGAGATGATGGGCGCCGAGTTTTCAATTGAGAACCAGCGTGCCGCCGGCGCCGAGCCGATTGCAGACATCCGCGTGCGCCACAGCGCCTTGCAGGGTGTAGAAATCCCGCCGGCACTGGTGCCGTTGGCAATCGATGAATTTCCGGCAATCCTCGCCGCTGCTGCCTTGGCACGCGGTACAACGCGTATTTCTGGTGCCGCCGAACTGCGGGTAAAGGAGTCTGACCGTTTGGCGGCGATGGCCAGCGGCCTGAAAGCGCTGGGCGTGGAACTCGACGAGGCGCCCGACGGTATTACGGTGCAGGGCGGGGCGCTGCAGGGCGGCACGGTCGAGGCGCATGGCGACCACCGTATTGCCATGAGTTTTGCCGCCGTTAGCGCCGCAGCGCAGGGCGAGATCGTCATCCGCGATACCGACAATGTCGCTACATCGTTCCCTGGCTTTGTGCCGTTGATGCGCGGTGCGGGTATGCGCATGGAGCAGTTTGATGACTAATGCGCCCGTCATCTGCGTGGATGGCCCCGCCGGCGTAGGCAAAGGCACGCTGTGCCGAGCGCTGGCCTCGCACTTTGGCTATGCGCTATTGGATTCCGGCTCGCTGTACAGGCTGACTGCGCTCAAGGCCTTGCGCAGCAATGCGGTTGACGGGTCGGCCGAACAATTGGGTGCGCTTGCCGCGCAGTTGGATGTGCAGTTCAAAGTCGATGCAGGCGGTACACGCATCGTGCTGGACGGCGAAGACGTGACCACCGCAATCCGCGAAGAGGCCGTGGGTGATGCAGCATCAAAGGTGTCTGCAGTGCCCGCAGTGCGCGAGGCCTTGCTGCAACGCCAGCGTGACTTTGCGCAGCCGCCGGGCCTGGTGGCCGATGGCCGCGACATGGGCACCGTGGTGTTCCCGCAGGCGCCGGCCAAATTATTCCTCACGGCCGATGCTGCAGAGCGCGCCCGACGGCGTACCTTGCAATTGTTGGAAGCGGGCGAAAATGCTATATTTGATCGGATTCACAGTGACATTTTGGCGCGCGACGCGCGGGACGCCAGCCGCAAGGTGGCGCCGCTCAAGCCTGCTGATGATGCCGTGGTGATCGACACCACCAGCTTGTCGATTGACGAGGTGGTGGCACAGGCTATTGCAATCTGCGGCGAAAATGTCGCTAAACATCTGATTGCAAAGTAATTTAGGCCCGGGCGATCCGCAATGGTTTGCCCGGATTTGTTTTTTCAACCCACAGCGCTGCACTCGCGGCCGTGGCTAACGACACATTAACCATCCACATGACTGAAAGTTTCGCCGAGCTCTTTGAGCAATCCATTGCTGAGAAAAACATGCAGCCCGGGTCCATCGTGACCGCCAAGGTGCTGCTCATCAAGCCCGATGTCGTCATTGTTGACGCCGGCCTCAAGTCCGAGGGCGTGATCCCTGTCGAAGAGTTCTACAACGAAATGGGCGAGCTCACCATCAGTGAGGGCGACGACGTTGAAGTTGCGCTGGAGACCGTCGAAGACGGCTTTGGCGAAACCAAGCTCAGCAAGGAAAAAGCCGAACGCATCAAGACCTGGGACTTCCTGGGCAAGGCCTTCGAGAACGAAGAGATCGTCAACGGCCAGATCAGTGGCAAGGTCAAGGGTGGTTACACCGTCGATATCGGCAATGTGCGCGCCTTCCTGCCAGGCTCGCTGGTCGATATCCGCCCCGTGCGCGACACCGCCTACCTGGAAGGCAAGCCGCTGGAATTCAAGGTCATCAAGCTCGACAAGCTGCGCAACAACGTTGTGGTCAGCCGCCGCGAAGTGCTCGAAGAAGAGTACAGCGCCGAGCGCGAGCAACTGCTCGAGAACCTGCAAGAAGGCGTGGTGCTGCAGGGCGTGGTCAAGAACCTGGTCGATTACGGTGCGTTCGTTGACCTCGGCGGCATCGACGGCCTGCTGCACATCACCGACATGTCGTGGAAGCGCGTCAAGGATCCGTCGGAAGTGGTCGAAGCCGGCCAAGAAGTCGAAGTCAAGGTGCTCAAGTTCGACCGCGAGCGCATGCGCGTAAGCCTTGGCCTGAAGCAACTGGGCGAAGATCCGTGGGTGGATATTGCCCGCCGTTACCCGGAAGGCACGCGCCTGTTCGGCAAGGTCACCAACATTACCGACTACGGCTCGTTCGTCGAAATCGAAGAGGGCGTGGAAGGCCTAGTGCACGTGTCCGAAATGGACTGGACCAACAAGAACGTCAACCCCGGCAAGGTCGTCAATATTGGCGACGAAGTCGAGGTCATGGTGTTGGACATCGACGAAGAGCGTCGCCGCATCTCACTGGGCATCAAGCAGTGCATTCCCAACCCTTGGGACGAGTTCGCACAGAACTTCCAGAAGGGCGACAAGGTGCGCGGCGCGATCAAGTCGATTACCGACTTCGGCGTGTTCATCGGCCTGGACGGCGGCATCGACGGCCTGGTGCATTTGTCCGACCTGAGCTGGGAAGGCGAGGGCGAAGACGTCGTGCGCAACTTCAACAAGGGCGAAGAACTGGAAGCCATCGTGCTGGCCATCGACTCCGATCGTGAGCGTATCTCGCTGGGCGTCAAGCAATTGGGCCAAGACCCGTTTGCTTCGTACCTGGCCGATCACCCGCGTGGCACCATGGTCACCGGCACGGTCAAGGAAGTCGATGCCAAGGGCGCAGTGATTACGCTGGCCGAAGGCATCGAGGGTTACCTGCGCGCATCCGAGATCGCCATCGACCGCGTGGAAGACGCGCGCACAGTGTTCAGCGTGGGCGACGAAGTCACTGCCCGTTACGTGGGCATGGACCGCAAGGGCCGCACGCTGAGCCTGTCGATCAAGGCCAAGGAAGCCAAGGAAGAGGCCGATGCAGTGGCGGAATACAGCCGCAGCGCGCAAACCGGCACCACCAGCCTGGGCGACTTGCTCAAGGAACAGATGGGCAACGGCGAGTAATTCTCGCTAAGCAACGGAAAGTAAAAGAAAAAAAGCCGGTGGTGTGCTTGCGCACCGCCGGCTTTGTCGATATTGTCTGCCATCGGTTCTCGATTGCCCGCCCTGTGGCCGCCGCTGAACCAGACCTTGGGGGGTCGGTGACAATGTTCTTCGGGGACAACGAGCAATGACAAAATCGGAACTCATCGATCGCTTGGCCGCACAACAAACGCACTTGTCACACAAGGACGTCGAGTTGGCGGTCAAGATGATTCTCGACTCCATCGGCGGCGCCTTGGCCGAGCGTGATCGCATCGAAATCCGTGGCTTTGGCAGCTTTTCGCTGCATCAAAGGCCGGGGCGTGTCGGGCGTAATCCAAAGACTGGCGAGCCGGTGCAAATCCCCGCCAAGGCGGTGCCGCACTTCAAGCCCGGCAAGGAACTGCGCGAACGCGTTAATCTGTCGATCTAAG
This sequence comes from bacterium, assembly GCA_018222345.1. GTDB lineage: Bacteria > Pseudomonadota > Gammaproteobacteria > Nevskiales > OUC007 > JAAFAL01. Next base: position 11,056 of record JAAFAL010000031.1, on the reverse strand, counting down.
CCCATCGTCCCGGCGGCGTACCAGGTTCTCAATGGTCAAACTACTGATACTTGTTGTTGTATTGCTTGCCGCCGGTTTGGGCGTCGCGCTGTCAATGGCCAATCCAGCGCCGGTTACCGTCGATCTATTGTTCGGGCAGTGGACAGCGCCGCTGATCTGGATATTGGCCGCCGAATTCTTCGTTGTCGTCATCGGCTGTGTCGTCATCATGCAGGTACGCGCCGCCTTGTACCGCCGCCGCATTCGTCGTTTGGAAAAGCAGAACGCGGCGCTGGAAGCCGAACTCAACACGCTGCGCACACTTCCCCTCAGCGAAGTTTAGCCGTCATTCTGGCTGTCACGAATGTTTGACGCCTTTGGCCTGACTCTGCTGCTGTTGCCGCTGGCAACCGCATTCGGCTGGTATCTACACAGCCGCTTCAAACCACCGGAAGAGCAACCGCCACCGAAAACGCAATATCTGCAGGGCGTGCAGCATTTGGTGAACGACGAGACCGACAAGGCCATCGATGTATTCATCAAGCTGCTGGATGTTGATCACGACACGCTGGACACCCATTTGGCGCTGGGCAGCCTGTTCCGCCGCCGTGGCGAGGTTGATCGCGCACTGCGCATCCACCAGAATCTTGTTGCGCGCGCCAATCTGGCACCGAAACACCGCAACCGCGCGCGCTATGAACTGGCGCAGGATTATCTGAAAGCGGGTGTGCTGGATCGCGCCGAATCGCTTTACCGCGAGTTGCTTGAACAAGGCATGTTCCAGGACAAAGCGCTGGCAGCGCTGATCTCCATCTACGAAAAAGAACGCGATTGGGGCAAGGCGCTAGAGGCCACACGCAAGCAAGAGGGCGCCCTGGGCCGTTCGCAGCGAGAGCGCATCGCGCAATACATGTGCGAACTGGCCGAAGAGGCGATTTGGAAGCACGAACCGAAAACCGCGGCGCAATGGCTGAAAAAAGCCCTGGCCGAGAACCGCGATTGCGTGCGCGCCAGCTTGTTGCAGGCGCGCCTGCTGCAGGATGAAGGTGATCACCGGGGCGCCATCAAAGCGCTGTTGCGGGTGCCGAAACAGGATGCGCAGTTCGTTGGCGAAATCATTGCGCCGCTGAAAAAGGCATTCCAAGCACTGGATGATCAAGCCGGTTTGACCGAGAAACTTGGCAGCTTGGCCAGCAGCAGCCCACTAGCCGCCGTGCAGGTCGCCAATGCGCGGCAACTGCACGCAACGCGCGGCAACGGCGATGCCTATCTGGCAGACTTTTTGGCCGAAGCGCCAAGCTGGACGGCGTTCCTGGCATTGCTTGAACTGACAGACGCGGCCGCTTCACCAACGCTGGCTGCCCCGCTGGACAGCCTGCAGACAGCGCTGCATCACACGCTGAATACGGCGCCGCTGTACCGCTGCGAGCATTGCGGTTTTGCCGGGCGCGGCATGCACTGGCAATGCCCAAGCTGCCTGCACTGGGAGAGCGTGCTGCCCGTAGATGACGTCACCAAGCCCAAAGCAGGTTAATTGACCGAATCGTAAGGTAAGCTTAGGAAAACATTCACGGGCGCGGCCATGCCTCTTGCCTTCGTCACTGGGTCAACAGGCTTTGTTGGCCTGAATCTGGTGAGTCAGCTCATTGCTGACGGCTGGGACGTGGTTGCCTTGCACCGGCCGACGTCACTGCGGGTGGAGCGCTTGCGCTACCTCGGCGCCGACTGCGTCGAGGCCGACATCGTCAATTACGCGCCTTTGCGCGATGCGATGCCCACCGGCGTTGATGCGGTGTTTCATGTGGCCGGCGACACCAGCCTGTGGCGGCGCTCTGCCGAGGCGCAGACGCTGGTCAACGTGACCGGCACCGCACACGTGGTGCGCGCCGCGTTGGAGCGCCGCGCCAAGCGCTTGGTGCACACCAGCAGTGCCGTGGCTTTTGGGTTGCATTCAGGCCGCATCACCGAGGACACGCCGGTGTCGGCTGCGCGCTCGCCCATCAACTACGTACGCACCAAAGCCCAGGCTGAGCGCGAAGTGCGCCGCGGCGTGCGCAATGGCTTGCCAGCGGTGATCATCAACCCACCGAACATTCTTGGCCGCTACGACTACAACAATTGGTCGAAGTTGTTTTCGCTAATCGAACGGCGGCGGTTGCCGGGCGTGCCTGACGGCGGTGGTTCGTTTTGCGACGCGGCTGCGGTCGCCCAAGCGCACATTGCCGCAGCCACGCAGGGTGAGCCAGGTAGCAATTATTTACTCGGCGGCGCCGATCAGGCTTACGTGAGCCTGGTGCAGGCCGCAGGGCGCAAATTGGGCCGGCGCGTCTTGTCGCGGCCAGTACCGGCACGGGCCTTGAATGCGTATGCGCGGATCGAAGAGCGGGTCGCGCCGGTGTTTCGCCGCGCGCCGGATATCACGCGCGAAACGGTCGCATTGCTGTCGAGCAACCTGTATTGCGACTCATCGCGCGCGCAGGGCGACCTGGGTTATACGCCAGTGGCGCTGGACGACATGCTCGATACAACCATCGGCTGGATGCGTGAAGAAGGCCTATTGAAGCCGCGCTAGGGCCGCAGGCGCTCCTCGCGAAACCATTTTGGCGCATTGGCCAGGTAATCATCCAGCCTTGATTGCAGCCGCAGCTCTTCATCATCGGTAATGTCCGTACGCCGCAGCCCGCCGCGAAGCTGCCGCACGGCATTGCGCAAGTCGCCGCGGGCATGGTGGTAGGCGGCCATTTGATAATGCGCCTCGCCTTCGCGGTTGGCGTCACGTGCGGCCAGTGCCAGCAGGCGGTATGCCTGCGGCTCACCCAGTTGCAAGGCAGGGCTGACCACCAGCACTTGCCGCGCACGGCTGGGCTGGCCGACGCGCAACAGCACATCGGCGTAGGCCAAAGCTGCCGGCACATAACCGGGGTTGATGCGCAGCAAACGCTCGAAATGTTCTACGGCGGCAGTTTCATTGCCGGCCAGGTGTTCGGCTTGTGCCGCGAGCAGCAACACATTGGGCTGCGCCGGGTGGGCTTTGAGCAGCGGCGCAAGCTGTTTGCGGGCCTGCTGGCCGTCTCCACTCAAGGAACTGATCAGTGCTTGGCCGTATAGCGCAGCGGGGTCGTCGGGGTCGGCCTCGGCGCTGCGGTCGAAAAATTCACTGGCGGCGCTGACCGGCTCACTGGACAGAATCCGCGCACGCGCCTTCATCAGCGTGTATTCCAAGGTGTCGTCGCGCTCGCGTTTGCCAAGTTCTTCCAGGCGCGAGCGCGCCTCGCTGATGCGCGTGGCATTCACCGGGTGGGTGCGCAGAATCTCCGGCAACTGGCTGCCGTACAGGCGTGCAGTTTGCTGCATGCGCTCAAAGAACGTCGCCATGCCCTCGGGGTCATAGCCGGCTGAGGACAGCGTGCGGATGCCAAGCCGGTCGGCCTCCAGTTCATGCGCACGAATATGGCTGATCTGGCGCTGCTGCAGGCTGCCCAGGCCAATCCCTAGCGCAGCCTGGATGACATCCGGATCGGCGGCGCCAGCAATGATGGCGGCAATCACCAGGGCGGCAGTGGCGAGATTCCATCCGCTACTGCCCTGCAACTGCCGGGCAATGTGGCGCTGCGTGACATGGGCGATTTCGTGGCCGAGCACGCCGGCCATTTCGGACTCGTTGCGCGAGGCCATGATCAGGCCGGTGTTCAGGCCGATATAGCCGCCGGGCAGGGCGAACGCATTAATCGTGGCATCACGGACGACGAAAAAATGCAGGCCGGTCACCGGCCGGGTGGCGTTGTAAGCGCCCAGGCGTTGGCCGACGGCTTCAACATAGCTCGTGAGCTGCGGGTCATCCATGATGACGCCCTGTTGATGCAACTGCGCAACGATGCGCGCGCCAATCTCCCGTTCTTCGGATGGCGATAGCGAGCGATCGGCAGGCTCGCCAATGCTGGGCAGATCGAGATCAGTACCGCTGGCTGCGGTGGGCAGTCCAAGTGCCAGAAAGGTCGCGATGAGCCATGCCGACACGCGATTGCGAGCAGGGCAGCCGGGTCGGAACGTTGATGTCATATTTGGCATTCTACGCGCCTGCATTGGCGGCGCGAGTCGGGAAATCGAAAATGGGCATGCGGCGAGTAATTTGGAACCTAGCGAGCGGTAAAAGTTCTGACAATTACGCATCGGCTCACACAACGTAGAATTGCCCAATGAATGCAGTCACCCAGTGGTTCGCCCGCAATCTCGCCAACCCGCAGGTCGTTAGCCTGGCGCTGGTGTTGCTCGCGGCTTGGGTGCTGATCACGTTTTTCGGCAATACCTTGGCGCCGGTGCTGGTTGCCGTGGTGTTCGCCTACCTGCTGGAAGGTCCGGTCGAGGGCATTGCCCGGCGGACGCCGGCGCCGCGGATGTTGTCGGTGTTGCTGGTTTGGACCGTGTTTGTCACTGCGATGGTGCTGGGGCTGATCATTCTGGTGCCGCTGCTGTCGCGCCAGATGACGCAATTGGTGGCAGAAATTCCGGCGCTGATCGGCAATGTGCAGGCTTATCTGATGACCCTGCCGGAGAAATACCCCACGGCGGTCACGCCGCAACAGGTCGAAGAGTTGATGCTGTCGGCTGGCGAGTACGTGGCGCGCTTCCGCACGATGGTGCTCAGCAACAGCGTGGTGGTGGGCGTCGGTGTCTTGTACGTCGGCATTTATCTGGTGTTGGTGCCGCTGCTGATCTTTTTCATGCTCAAGGACAAGGTCAAACTCAAGGACTGGTTCCGCCGCTTTCTGCCCAAGGACATCGCCTTGTTGCGCACCGTGTGGGCCGATGTCGATCGCCAGCTTGCCAACTACGTGCGCGGTAAGTTCGTCGAGATTTTGATTGTCTGGGCCGTGTCGTTCGCGACCTTCACGCTGCTTGGCCTGAATTACGCCGTGCTGCTGTCGGCCTTGGTCGGCTTTTCGGTGTTGGTGCCGTATCTGGGCGCGCTGGTGGCCACAATCCCGGTGATGGCTGTGGCCTACGCCCAGTTCGGCATCACCACAAACTTTTATTGGGTATTCATTGCCTACGGCGTGATTCAGGCGCTGGACGGCAATGTGTTGGTGCCGCTACTGTTTTCCGAGGCGGTCGATCTGCACCCGGTCGCCATCATCGTCGCGGTGTTGTTCTTTGGCGGCGTTTGGGGCTTTTGGGGCGTGTTTTTTGCCATTCCGCTGGCCACCGTGGTGCACGCCGTGATTGCGGCATGGCCAGCCGCAGTGGCAGATGAGCAGCCAGTACCCGAATCGGCTGTAGAGACGGGTTAGAGGGTCTCTGACGCGAACGCGGCCAGCCGCGAGCGCTCGCCGCGGGCCAAGGTGACATGCCCGGCGTGGTCCCAACCGCGGAAGTGATCGACCACGTAGGTCAGCCCTGAGGTGGTTTCGGTGAGGTAGGGCGTGTCGATTTGCGCCAGGTTGCCCAGGCAGACGATCTTGCTGTTCGGGCCGGCGCGGGTGATCAGCGTCTTCATTTGCTTGGCGGTAAGGTTTTGCGCCTCGTCGAGGATGACAAAGCGGTTGACGAAAGTACGCCCGCGCATGAAGTTGACGCTGCGAATCTTGATGCGTTTGCTCAGCAACTCGTTGGTTGCGGCGCGCTCCCACTCGCCAGCCTCGTCGCTCTGAGTGAGCACTTCGAGGTTGTCCATCAGCGCGCCCATCCACGGCGTCATTTTTTCTTCTTCAGTGCCAGGTAAAAAGCCGATGTCGTCCCCGACCGGCACGGTGACGCGGGTCATGATGATTTCGCGGAAGCGTGAATCGTCCAGCGTTTGCGCCAGCGCGGCAGCCAGCGTCAGCAAGGTTTTGCCGGTGCCGGCGGCGCCGAGGATGGTGACAAAGTCGATGTCGGGGTCGAGCAACAAGTTGAGCGCGAAATTCTGCTCGCGGTTGCGCGCATGCACGCCCCACACCGACTGCTTGCCCTGGCTGTAGTCATCGATGACGCGCAATGTTGCGGTGTCGCCGTCGAGTTCCTTGACCAGTAGTTCCGGCCCGCTGTCGTCGTCGAAGTACAGGAACTGGTTGCGGTGACATTGCGCCATGTCGTCGCCGCTGAGCTTGTACCAGGCACTGCCGGTGTTGTCGGTCCACGATTCCATGTCGTCGCCGTGGTCGGCCCAGAAGCTGCCCGGCAGATCGCGGTAGCCGGCTTCGAGCAAGTCGAGGTCATCCAGCACCTTGTCGCTGGAATAGTCCTCGGCATGCACGCCGGTGACGGCGGCCTTGATGCGCAGGTTGATGTCTTTCGACACCAGCGTGATGCGCGCGGCGGTGTGCTCTGTTTTCAATGCCAGCGCGGTGAGCAGGATGCTGTTGTCGGGTTTGTTGCCTGGCAGCACATCGGGCAGCGCGGCATTGGGCGGGCTGATCTGCAGGAATAGCTTTCCGATGGGTTTGCCGGTGTCCGGCGCTTTGCCGCCATCGCCCGATAGCTCTGGCACCGGCAACGGCAGGCCGGCTTCGATGTCGGCCTGGTTGACGCCGCGAATCATCTGGTCGAGATAACGGCTGACCTGGCGCACATTGCGCGAGACCTCACTGGTGCCTTTCTTGGCGGCGTCGAGTTCTTCGAGCACGACCATGGGCAGGTAGATGTCGTGCTCCTCGAAGCGGAACAGGCAACTGGGGTCGTGCATCAGCACGTTGGTGTCGAGCACGAAAATGCGTCGGGTCATGGCGAGGCTTTCGTTGTTGGCAGGGTGCGCAGTGCGCGACGTTACAGCGCTTGCGCGGCTTCGAGCACGGCTTGGGCGTGCTCCTTGACCTTCACCTTGCGCCATTCCTGCGCCAACTTGCCGTCGGCGCCAAACAAGAAGGTGCTGCGCTCAATACCCATCACCTTTTTGCCGTACATGTTTTTCTCCTTGATCACGTCGAAGGCCTTGCACAGCGCCTCGTCGGGGTCAGAGATCAACTCGAACGGGAAATCATGTTTGGCCTTGAAGTTCTCGTGGCTGCGCATCTTGTCGCGCGACGCACCAAAGACCTCGACGCCGGCTTTTTGGAAGTCGCCGTACAGGTCGCGAAAGTCCTGGCTCTCGGTAGTGCAACCGGGCGTGCTGTCCTTGGGGTAGAAATAGACCACGAACGCCTGCTTGCCGAGCTTGGCCAAGTTGACCGTGGTGTCGCTGGTCGCTTCGAGGGTGATGTCGGGTGCGGTGTCGCCAATCGAGATTGTCATTGCAGTACTAATTGAAATCGGGTGAGCGTCAGACCTTGATCGGATCCAGCAGGCCGTCGGCGTGCAGGTCGTCACACAAGTCCATGAATGATTCGCGCAGCGTGGGCGGATGCACGGCCATGGGCACGTGCACCACAAGTTGGAGGTTCGCTAGCGGCGCGCCGGTGTGCATGGCGTCGTAGTTTTGCGCCACAACTTCAACCACCTCGATGCCCTGGGCGTGAAAGTAGTCGAGCAGTTCTTTGAGCAGGCCCGGTGTTTGCGGGGCGATGATCTCGACCGCGTAGGGGCGCATGTCAACGCTGTCGGCGCGGTGCTCGCTGCGGTTGCAGCTATGGCCCAGGCCCAATTGCTCGGCAATGCCGGGCAGGGCGGTTTCCAACCTGCCGAGGCTGCTCCAGTTGCCATCGACCATCAGCGCCGCAAAGTACTGATTGCCGATCGGTGCCACGCGGCAGTCGAGAATATTGCAGCCGCGTTCGGCCACTTCAGAGACGATGGCGCGGGTCAAACCGGGCTGCTGCGGCCCGGCTAGGGTAATGGTGAGCAGATGTTGCGTCTGCGGCATGGGCGCTGAGCCTGAGTCTGGCATGAGTACGTTATAATTCGTCGCGTCGAACGCGGGCGCAATGCCGTGTTCTGAATGTAACAGTGGCTGTGCTCGGCGCGGCCTGTGTTACCGACGAATCGTATCAGAAAGCACCCCGTCCATCCCTTTGTCAGACCTTCAAACGGCCCGCATCAACATCATGTTTGCACGCAGTAATGTCGCCCTTGTGACACCCATGCTGGACAACGGCGCGGTTGACGAGCGCGCCTTGGGTGAATTGGTCGAATGGCAGATCGCCAGCGGCACCAACGGTTTGGTTGCGGTGGGCACGACGGGCGAGTCGGCCACCTTGACCGTTGATGAGCACGTCGATGTTATCCGCTGTGTTGTGGAGGCTGCCGCCGGCCGCGTCAAAGTCATCGCCGGCACCGGCGCAAACAGCACCGCCGAGGCCATCGAACTGACTCGCCATGCCAAGCAGGCTGGGGCCGATGGTGCGCTGCTCGTGACACCGTATTACAACAAACCGCCGCAAGAGGGTTTGTATCAGCACTACGCCGCCGTTGCCGGCGCCGTGGATATCCCCATCATCTTGTACAACGTGCCGGGCCGCACGGGCTGCGACCTGCTGCCGGCCACAGTTGAGCGACTCGCCGCGGTAGAAAACATCGTTGCCTGCAAGGAAGCGGTTGGTGATCCCGCGCGCGTTAGCGAATTAGTCGAACGCGTGGGCGACCGGCTGACGCTGTTGTCGGGCGACGACGCGACCTCACGCGCTGCCATGCTGGCCGGCTTTCACGGTGTCATCTCCGTGACTGCCAATGTTGCACCTGCGGCGCTGGCCAAATTGTGCGCGATGGCGACTGCCGGCGACGCCGAAGGCGCTGCAGCGATAGATGCCACGCTGGCAGCGCTGCACGACAAACTGTTCATTCAGCCCAACCCGATCCCGGTGAAGTGGGCTTTGCAGCAAATGGGCCGCATTGGCCCAACGCTGCGCTTGCCGCTGGTGCCGCTAGACGCGTTGCCCAGCGCCGACTTTGAAAACGCCAGTGCGGCGATCCGCACCGCACTACAAAACGCAAAACTGCTATGACAATCAACTCCTCACTGCCGAAAATTCTCATGCTGGCGGCTTTGGCCGCCACACTGTCTGCGTGTTCCACCAGCCGTTGCAAGACCGATTTTCGCCACAGCGGCGCGGTGGCGTATCCGCCGCTGGTTGCTGCCGATGACGTACCCGCGCCGACGCCAAGTAGCGAGTTTGCGATACCACCGCGGCAGGATGACCCGCCGGCCGCGCAGGGGTGTTTGGATATGCCGGCGCCTTTGCGGGCGGATGCTGCGGCTGGTTAGGTGTTGTGCCTTGCGGCCGGCTTGGTGTTGCGTGATGTTCTACAGGGATGGGTTCGGTCCATAGCCGGGACCTCGCCCTTGTCGGCCATCCATGGCCTCCAAGCCCTGATAGGCCATCCGGCCCGGCATCCTGCCGGGCGTTCGTCGGGCAAAAGCATGCTTTTGCAATAATCTTCCTTACCCTTCTCCTCGGGGAGAAGGTGCCGCGAAGCGGCGGATGAGGGGAGCGAGCAGGTTAGGTAATGCTCCTGGGACGAGGGATAGACTCGGCACATCCATGTGCCTCGGCCCTTCGGGCTCGCCTTCGGCGTCCCGAATCGGCATTCCTGCCGATTCGTCGAACCCGTAGAGTTCGTCCACACCGCTTCCCCGCCAGATACACAAAACCCCGCACGAGCGGGGTTTTGTGTATCTGGCGGAGGAAGAGGGATTCGAACCCTCGAGGGGCGTGAACCCCAACACGCTTTCCAGGCGTGCGCCTTAAACCGCTCGGCCATTCCTCCGAGCGCGCGGGATGGTACAGAGCGCGGCTGCGCAAGACAAATCGGAGGCGCTTAGCCCAACTCCAGCAAGCGTGCGGATTCGAGCGCAGACCACTCACTATCAACCAACATGTGGGCGAAGCCAGCAGTAGGCAGGCCGACGTCATTGTCATCGGTCAACACACTGATCAGGTCGCTGATGCCGGGGTTATGGCCGACCAAAATGATGTGGCGGGAATCTGCTGGCGCTCCGTGCAGCAGGTTTTGCAGCCCCTGAGCGGTGGCAAGGTAGGCGTCGCGCGTGTGCTGCATAGCCTGCGTGGGCACCTGCAGCGCGGCGGCAATATTGGCTGCGGTTTGCGTTGTGCGCGCGGCGCTGCTGATGAGCATGAAGTCCGGCTTGGCCGCGGCCAAGCCGGACAGGCGGCGCTGGACGATGGGCAGTTGAGCCAGGCCCTGCGCATCCAGCGGGCGATCGAAGTCGGCCTGGCTGACCTCTGCTGGCGCGGCGTGGGCGTGGCGTAGCAATGTAAGGAAACGGCTTGTCATGACGCCAAAGTGTGTTCCGGTCGCAAGTACACGTCAAAGCGCGCGCGGTTGCCGCGCAGCACGAAACCGGGCTTTTGCGGCAGCAATGCCGGTGCCCGTGGGCCACGTTTGACCACCAAGCGAGCGATGGGCGCTTGCCATGCGGCGACGGCCAAAGCTTCGGCATCGGGGTCGCCACCGGCCAGGCTGCGCAGCGCTTGTACGTTGCGTTTGGCCTTTGCCGAGTGCCCGTCGCCCACAAACATCGGATCGATGAGCGCAACATCGTATTGATCGGGCGTAACAGTTGCCAAGTAGTCGCGGGCGTCGATGTTTGACAAGCGCATGCATTGTTGTAGCTGCTCGTCCAGCGCCTGGACTGCCTGCGCAAGCGCAAGATGCACTGCGGCCACACGCTCCAACAGATGAACCTGCGCGCCCAGTCGGGCTAGTACGTAGGCGTCACGCCCCAGGCCAGCGGTCGTGTCCAACACGCGCAAGCCCGGCGACTTGTGCAGCCCGCAGGCGCGCGCCAGGGGCAGGGCGCTGCCGGCGGCAATGCGCCGCGTGATGTCGGCGGCCTGCCAGTTGATTTGCAGTGTGTCGGACATAAAAAAGCCCGCGGCCATTGCGGCGCGCGGGCTTGTACTCAGTTCGCGCGTGGCTTAACTGAGCTTGCTGGCGTCGAACATGCCGGCGAGTTTCTGCGCCAGCATCAAGTCGCCTTCTAGTTGCAATTTGCCGGTCATGAATGCAGTCATGCCGTTGAGGTCGCCATTCATCAGGGCAACGAAATCATCGTCGTCCAGGGTCAGTGTTACGTCGGCGTTGTCGGCCTCGCCTTCATTGACCGTGAGCGCGCCGCCATCGATGACGCAGTAGTGCGGCTTGCTTACCTTGTACTGCACAGTGGCGCTCAGGTCGCCTGCCTCGTCGCCATTGAAGGCCTCGGGCA
>JAAFAL010000200.1 GCA_018222345.1 bacterium | reverse complement strand
ACCTTGTGGATTGCTGCCGGTCAGTGGGTCTCCTCTTTCGTTATGGCACGCTCGTGGCTGCCATGGAACTGGGCACGCCGCATCAGGTGCGTGCACTGGAGCGCGGCGAAGATCGCCACCACACCTGCGACTGGCTGGTTGACGCCAGCAGCCGCAACGCGTTGATCAAGCGCCGTCTGGGGCTCGAACAAGACAACGCCCACGACTGCAATGCGGTGTGGTTTCGTATCGACAAGCGTGTGCAGATTGATGACTGGTGTGACGACGCCGGATGGCGCGCGCGCACCGACCCGCCGCGGCGCTGGCAATCGACTAACCACCTGATGGGTGCCGGCTATTGGCTGTGGCTGATCCCGCTAGCCGGTGGCGCCACCAGTGTGGGCATCGTCAGCGACCCCGCGCTGCATGATTTGGACGACATGCGCGACATCGACCGCGCGCTGGATTGGATTGATCGCGAGCAAGCGCTATGTGGCAAAGCGCTGCGCGGGGTGCTGGCTGACGGCGGCTCAGTGCTCGATTTCCGCCGTCTGCGTAATTATTCGCACGGGGCCAAGCAAGTCTTCAGCAAGGACCGTTGGGCGGCCACTGGTGAGGCTGGGGTGTTTCTTGATCCTTTTTATTCGCCCGGCAGCGACTTCATCGCGCTGTCCAACACCATGATTGCTGCGCTGATCGCCCGCGACCGTGCAGGGCAGCGTTTTTCGGCGCAAGCGGCGATTTATCAAGAGGTCTATTTCTCGTTCTATGAGAGCACGCTGGCGCTGTATCAGGGGCAATACCCGCTGCTGGGCAAGCCGCGCATCATGGCGGTAAAAATTCTCTGGGATTACGCCTATTACTGGGCGATTCTGGCGTTGCTGTTTACGCAGGGGCGAACCACCGACCTGACCTTGCTGGCGCGCATCAAGCAGCCGCTGCTGAGCCTGCGCGCGCTCAACACGCGGGTGCAGGGGGTGTTGCGTGACTGGTCGGCCAACGAGTCGGCCAATGCCGCTGGTTGCTTTTTTGACCAGTGCGGTTACGACTGGTTGGCGCAGCTCAATCAGGAGCTGACCGAGCCGCTGGACGACGACGCGTTGACCCAGCGGCTGCAATTCAACGCCGCGCAACTGGAATCACTGTGTGGCGAGATTGCCGCGTTGATTGCTGAGTTGTCACCCGAGACTGACCTCGGTGCGCCGTGGCCGGCAGTCAGCACCGACCATCTCGCCCCACTGCGCGCGCAACTCGCTGCATCAGTCACGTAGCGCCCGCGCCACCACCCAAGCTGAAACCTCAGCAGCGCCGGCCTTTTTCAGGCTTTGTGCCAGCGCGTCGGCGGTGGCGCCGGTGGTCATCACATCATCAACAATGGCTACGTGCAGGCCGGCGATTTCATCCTTGGCTGCAAACGCTCCGCGCAGATTGCGGCGGCGCTGGGTTGCCGTTTGGCCCTGCTGCGGCGGGGTCGGGCGCAGGCGGCGCGCCAGGTCGTGCCGCCAAGGTAGCTCCAACTCGCGTGCCAGCGGCCGGGTGAGTTCGATGGCCTGATTGAAGCCGCGGCTGCGCAGCTTGCTGTCGTGCAGCGGCACTGGAATGAGCAGGTCGGGTTTTGGCTGGCTGGCAACTGCGCGCGCCAACAGGCCGGCCAGTGGCCCAGCATGGCGCAATTGACCGCGGTATTTCAGCGCGCCAATCCAGTCATCTACGGGTGGCGCGTAGGCCAGGGCGGCGATAGTGCGCGCGAAAGCCGGTTTGCGCTTTTGGCAATTGGCGCAGGCTTGGCAAGTCGAGACCTGCGGCGGCAGCGCGTCGCCGCAGACTGGGCAGCACAACGGTAGCGGCGGCAAGTTGCGCGCGCATGCGCCGCATAAGCTGATCGCCAGATCGTCAGCCGGCCGGTCGCAGCCCAGGCAGGCTGGCGGCAGCAGCGTATCGCGCAATCGGCGCATCATCGTGTCAACCTTGGCGTAAGTTTGAGGTTGACAGCGCCGCGCCGGCTGACGACGCTAGGCGCCCTGACATTCAGCCCGGCATAGCCATGCTCGACGCCCAAACACAGACAACGCCCCGCCACGACTGGAGCCACGACGAGGTCGCAACCCTGTTCGACCTGCCGTTCAACGACCTGTTGTTTCGCGCGCAAACCGTGCATCGCCAGCATTTTGACGCCAATACGGTGCAGCTTTCGACTTTGTTGTCGATCAAGACCGGCGCCTGCCCGGAGGATTGCGCCTATTGCCCGCAAAGCGTGCGCTACAACACCGGGCTGGAACGCGAGGAATTGCTGCCGGTCGATACCGTCGTTGCGGCGGCCAAGAAAGCCAAGGCGGCGGGCGCCACGCGGTTTTGCATGGGCGCCGCTTGGCGCAGCCCCAAAGACAAGGACATCGACGCCGTTGCGCAAATGATTGCCGCGGTCAAGGCCGAGGGCCTGGAAACCTGCATGACGCTTGGCATGCTCAAGGCCGAGCAGGCCAAGCGCCTGGCCGACGAGGGGCTGGATTACTACAACCACAACCTCGATACCTCCGAGGATTACTACAAAGACATCATCACCACTCGCACCTACGACGACCGCCTGGACACCCTGGGCAATGTGCGCGACGCGGGCATGAAGGTGTGTTGCGGTGGCATTGTCGGCATGGGCGAGCAAGCCAAGGACCGGGTGGAATTGCTGCGCACGCTGGCCAGCCTGCCGCAGCACCCGGAGAGCGTGCCCATCAACAACCTGGTGCAGGTTCCGGGCACGCCGCTGGACGGTGTCGAGC
>JAAFAL010000030.1 GCA_018222345.1 bacterium | reverse complement strand
TGGACGCTGGCAGAACCTTTCTGACCAAGGCAAGCTGCACAGCAGAGTGATGCCATTGCGCCACGTGCGCTGAATACGGCAGGAGTGCCAACTTGAAGAATTTGAATGTGTGGCTGTTGGCCATTGCGCTGTCGCTGGTGGGCATTGCCGTTGCCTGGTACAAGATTGGCGTGTTGGGTTTGCCCTTGTCGCCCGAGGCGCAGCAAACCGTGTGGACTGTTGAGGCGCGCGCCTCGATGCGTGCCAGCGGCGGGCCGGTCAAGGCCGACCTGGTGATCCCCACGCAGCCGCCAGGGTTCGAGGTGCTGGACGAAGACTTCATCTCCGCCAATTTTGGTGTCACCCAGGCGGAGAACGACCTGAACCGCGAGGCGCAATGGTCGGTGCGCCGGGCGCAAGGCACACAAGTTGTGTACTACCGAGTGACGGTGTTTCAGGACGACTCGCCAATGGAGCACAGCGATCCTTTCCCAGGCTTCCCGCGCGTACCGAACTGGGACGAAACGACGCAGTCGGCGATCAATGCGCTGCTGCAAAGTGTGCGCGCCGAGTCGGCCGACATTGCCACCTTTGCGCGCCAGCTTATCCGCCGCATGAACACCCGCAATGGCAGCGACGAGATTGTGGCCATGTTGCAAGAACGCGCCGCACCCGGCCCCGGTGCTGCAGCACAACAGATTGTGGAATTGCTGGCGGGCGCGCGCATCCCGGCACGCGTGATCTGGGGCGTACAACTGGTTGACGGCGCCCGTGATGCGCCGCTGGTGCCGTGGATTGAAGTGCACAACGAAGACCGCTGGATACCCATCTCGCCAAGCACCGGCGAGCAAGGCTACCCGCGCGACTTCATAGCCTGGCGTATTGGCGATGCGACGCTGCTGAGCCTGACAGGCGCTACACGCGGCGAAGTCACGTTCTCGGTTAGCAAGGGCCTGCGCGACGTCGTCGCGCTGGCGCACAAACGTGCCGACCAGAAACGCTCGCGGATGATGGACTTCTCGCTGCTTAACCTGCCGGTGCAAACGCAAAATGTTTACAAGGTATTGCTCACGGTACCGCTGGGCGCGTTCCTGGTGGTGCTGCTTCGCAATATTGTCGGCGTCAAGACTTTTGGCACCTTCATGCCCATCCTCATCGCGCTGGCATTTCGCGAAACCCAACTGATTTGGGGCATGGTGCTGTTCACCATGCTGGTGGCGCTGGGCCTGGCCGTACGCTTCATGCTCGAGCGGCTCAAATTATTGCTTGTACCAAGGCTGGCGGCGGTGCTCATCATCGTCATCTTCCTGATGTTGGGCGTGAGCATGATCAGCCTGCAGCTGGGCCTGGACCGCGGCCTGTCGATCGCCTTGTTCCCCATGGTCATCCTGGCCATGACCATCGAGCGCATGTCGCTGGTGTGGGAAGAACATGGCCCGCAGGAGGCCATCATGCAGGGCCTTGGCAGCCTGCTGGTGGCGGCGCTAGGCTACTTGGTCATGAGCAATGAACTGATGGCACACGTGGTCTTTGTGTTCCCCGAACTGCTGCTAGTGCTACTGGGTGTCACGCTGGTGCTCGGCCGCTATACCGGCTACCGGCTGTCTGAGTTCTGGCGTTTCCGGTCGGTGATCATCGGCGTCAGCGGCCACAACAAACCGGCAGGCGGCAAGTAGCCATGCGTTGGCCAGGCACGGTTTTGCGCGAGGCAGGCATCCTGTCGATGAACCGCCGCAATGCCGATTTCATCATGCGGCACAATCCGCGGCGGCTGTATCCACTGGTTGACGACAAGCTGAAAACCAAGGCGCTTGCAGAAGCCGCCGGCATTGCGGTGCCAGAACTCTATGGCGTGATTCGCAGTGATTGGCAGGCGCGGCACAAGCTCGACGACATGCTGCGCGGCCACCCCAACTTCGTCATCAAACCGGCCCACGGCAGCGGCGGCAACGGCATCATGGTGGTGCGCGGCAAACGCGCCGGCCGCTACATCAAGGCCAGCGGTGCGGTATTGGAAGATGGTGAAATCCACCACCACATCTCCAACATCCTGTCCGGCATGTTCAGCCTGGGCGGCAACCCCGACGTGGCGATGATCGAGTATTGCGTCGAGTTCGATCCCATCTTCGAACATGTCACCTACCGCGGCGTGCCCGACATCCGCACGATCGTCTATCGCGGCATCCCGGTGGCCGCCATGGTGCGCCTGCCGACCCAGCAGTCCGATGGCAAAGCCAACTTGCACCAGGGCGCCGTTGGCACTGGCGTGGACATCCTCACTGGCACAACCATGCGCGGCGTGTGCGCCTCACAACGTATTGTCCTGCATCCCGACACTGGCGCGCGCCTGTCAGGCATACAAATCCCCGGCTGGGACACGCTCATCCACCTGGCAGCGCAGTGCTACGACCTTGCACGGCTGGGTTATCTGGGCGTGGATGTGGTGCTTGATCGCCACCACGGCCCACTGGTGCTGGAACTCAATGCCCGCCCCGGCCTGGCCATCCAAATGGCCAACAACATTGGGTTGGCGCCGATGCTCAAACGCGTCGATGCCTTGGACAAAATCCCCAGTTCGGCCACCGAGCGTGTGGCTCTGGCCCGCGAACTGGCGGCAAGCAGGTTGTGATGTTGCAAGCCAGCGCTGGACACTGCCCGCGCTTGGATTAGACTCGTGCCCTGGATGACAACCAACAGATCAATGAACAAACCAATCAAGTTCCGTGCACTGGCGGCGGCAACGCTCATCACCGCCCTACTGGCTGCCTGTAGCACCAGCGAGCCCGCCCTGACCCCGAGCAATGCTTGGCTGCGCGCTGTGGTGCCCGGCACTGACCGCACTGCGGGCTACGTGACCGTAGAAAACACGTTCGACAGCGCGGTCAAACTGGTTGGTGCGTCCAGCCCCAACTTTGGCCGTGTGGAGTTGCACACGATGTCGCGTGAAAACGGCCAGATGCAGATGCGCCCGGTCGATGGCTTCACCATCGAAGCTGGCGAGACCCTGGCACTCAAGCCCAGCGGCGACCACTTGATGTTGCTGTTCCCGCGTGGCGAGTTCGGCGCGCAGGTGCCGTTTTCACTGGCATTTCGCGGCCCGGATGGCGGGCTGATGTCGCTGGACGTGTCGTTTACTGTTCAGCAGTAGCTGGCGGTTTTTCGCGCGACAGTACAAAGGTTTCTATCTTCGCCGGCAGGCCCTTGTAGGCATGTTTGCCGATGCTGCGGGCGGCGATGTCGCCGTCTTCGGGTAGCGCATCGCGGGTAAAGGCATCGACCAGAATTTCGCCGGGGTCGGCGTGATCACACAGGCGCGCGGCCAAATTGATCGGCGTGCCAACGGCAACATACTCATAGCGCCCCGCCCCGCGAATGCCACCCACGGTCGCCAACCCGGTGGCAATACCGATACACACCGACACATCGCCAAAAGGTTCGAGCTGCACCGCCAAGCGCTCGCGGATAGCCATCGCCATCCGCGCCGCACGCCAGGCATTGTCATCCACTGCGATGGGCGCGCCGACTAGCACCAGGGTGCCGTCGCCAGCGTGGTCCTTGATCGTGCCGCCGTAGCTTTGCGCCGCCTCGCCGACTGCGGCGTAAAAGGTTTCCAGCAATTGCAGCACGCGTGTCGAGGCCTGCGCCGAGGTGTAGGCCGAAAAACCCGACAAATCAACCATCAGCACGCTGATCCTGCGCCGCTCGCGCCCTAGCGCAGCCTTCAAGCCGCTGGTGTTGACCAGTTCGGCCACCTCGGGCGACAGGAACTGGCTCATGAATTGCCCGCGCCGACCCTGAATCATCAGGTATTTCACGCTGCCAGCAAGGAAGATGATCATCCCCAGCGTCATCACCAGCGGCTGGTAGCTGGGGCCGAGGAACAGCGCCGACATCAAGAATGGCGTAGCAATGATCAAGGCGCGCAAACGCACACGCTCTGCTTTGTCGATGCGCGCAAGCACCAGCAACAATCCGGCAAGGCTAGCCAGCACCAAGGCCGTAATCAGCACTGGCGCGAACACGGCCCACTCCACTGGCCGCACCGAAATCACACCCTCGCGGTCATTCATCGCCAGCTCGGGGAAGATCGCCAGATAACCCAGCGCCAAGCCGACAAAAACCAGCACCAGCAACTGCCCCAGTCGGAACAGCACATTGGCGACGGTTGCCAGCCGGCCATGCGCAGTCTGGCCGATGCGCCGCGGCCACTCGATGCCTGCCAGCAGGGTCGCCCCCTCCAGCAAAGTATTTAATGCACTGACCCACCACGTGCCGCCGCCGAACAGCACGGTAACCAGCACCGCCCCGCCCATGGCCACCGAGGCCACTGCCAAGGCCTGGCTAGTGCGGCTGCGGCGATCGACTACATAGAAAATGACGCCGAAGCCGATCAAAAACAGTGCCACGACGCCGCGCGCCGAGGCCAACTGTTCCAGTACGGCGGTCACTGGACGGTCACTGGGCGACGTCGCTGTCGTGCTCGGGGTGCTCGCGCGCGCCGAACAGCCGATGCAGCAACCCGCGCAGGTCTTCAACAATCATGTACACCGCCGGAGTGAGCAACAGGATGATGAAGGTGGCAAACAGCACGCCAAAGCCCAGCGAGATGGCCATGGGGATGATGAACCGCGCCTGTAGCGAGGTCTCAAGAATCATCGGCGACAAACCCAGGAAAGTCGTCAGCGAGGTGAGCAGAATCGGCCGAAAACGCCGCCGCCCAGCCTGCACGATGGCTTCGATGGCGCTCATGCCCTGCGCACGGAACTTGTTGGCCGCGTCGATGAGCACCAGCGAGTCGTTCACCACCACACCGGACAGCGCGACGATGCCAAACAAGGAGATAAAACTCAGCTTGTAGCCCAGCAGCCAATGCCCGGCGATGGCGCCGACCACGCCAAACGGGATGCACGACATGATGATCAGCGGCTGCACATAGCTGCGGAAAGCCATGGCCAGCAGCGCGAACATCACCAGCAGCGCCAAACCAAAACCCGAGAAGATCGCCGACTGCGACTCGGCTTCGTCGCGGTTGGCGCCTTCAAAGCTGGCCTTGAGCCCTGGAATGCGTTCCTTCAGAGCCGGCAAGGCATTGGCCGACAAATCGGAGACTACGGTCGATGTTTGCGTTTTGCTGGAATCCAGGTTGGCGGTCACGTTCAAGATACGCCGGCCCTGATCGCGTCGGATTGTCGTGTAAGCCTGCCCGGTAGTGATCTCGGCCACTTCACGCAGCGGCGCATAACCGCCACCCGGCGTCCGTACCAGCAAGTTTTCCAAGGTCTGTTGCTGGCTGCGCTGGGCCTCGGGCAGGCGCACCATCACCCGCACCTCGTCGCGGCCATCCTGCTGGCGGAAGGCCTCACTGCCGAAAAACGCGCCACGCACCTGGCGGCCGACATCCTGCGCCGTCAATCCCAAGGTCTTGCCCAATGGCAAAAGGCGCACGTTGAATTGCGTCTTGCCGCCGGAATAGCCGTTGTCGATGTCGTACAAGCCGTCGAACTCGGCCAGCGTGGCGGCCAGGTCATCGGCGGCGCGCTCCAGCACCTCAACGTCGCGGTGTTTTAGCTG
This sequence comes from bacterium, assembly GCA_018222345.1. Taxonomy (GTDB): domain Bacteria; phylum Pseudomonadota; class Gammaproteobacteria; order Nevskiales; family OUC007; genus JAAFAL01. Next base: position 19,469 of record JAAFAL010000030.1, on the reverse strand, counting down.
CACGGTAATCCCGGCGCCAGCACCCGGCCCGGTGGTGTAGAGCAGATTGATGCGGTCGATGCCCGGGATCTTGTCCAATTCCGCCCGCCACGCGTCAGCCAGCGCTTTTGCACCGGTATTTCGCCGCTCCGACGGCACAAGCGTGGCCTGCACACTGCTCAGGTGGCTGCTGCCTATGCCACCGCCGGGCCGATACGCCGGGCCCAGGTTCGGGTGGCTACCCAGCTCGGTGATGACATCTTCTACCAGGCTGTCGTCGTAGCGCGCCAGCACGGTATCCAGTGCATCAACGGCCTCATTCATGGCCACGCGCGTGGCGTCCACCGACACGCCATAGTCCATGCTGATATTGGCGATGATGAAGTCCGACTCGATGTTGGGGAAAAACTCGCTTTTGATGCGGCCACCGGCGACCAAACCGATAGAGCTGAGAAATAACGCGATGGCAATGGCCAGCGACAACCACTTGTTGCGCACGGCCCAGTTGGCTGCCGGTGTATAGCGCCGGTCGATGAAGCGATCCAGCCACGCCGCCACCGCGCGCTGAACCCGCAGCATGCGCCCCTCAATGCCGGTTTCCTTAGCCCGCCGCGAATGCGCCAAATGCGACGGCAGTACGAGCAAAGATTCCACCAGTGAAATCAACAGCACGCAGATCACAATAGCCGGCAGCACACGGAAGAACTTGCCTGCCGGCCCCGGCACGAACAGCATGGGCGAGAACGCGACGATGGTCGTCAGAATGGCGAAAATCACCGGTGCCGCAACGCCGCGCGCGCCCTTCACCGCAGCCTCGAGCCGGCCCATGCCTTGCTCGCGCATGTGATAGACGTTCTCGCCCACCACAATGGCGTCATCGACCACCAAGCCCAGTGTGACGATAAAGCCGAACAGCGAAATCATGTTGAAGCTGACGTCCATCGTCGGCATCAGCAACATGGCGCCGAAAAAACTGATGGGAATGCCCAGCGTAGTCCACAACGCCAGCCGCGGTTCCAGGAACAGCGTCAGCAGAATCAGCACCAGGAAAAAGCCGATATAACCGTTGGTTTTTAGCAGCCCGATGCGGCCAGCGTAGAAGATCGAGTCGTCATAGACGGTGTCGGCGCGTAGGCCATCGGGCAAGCGCGCATTCAACTCCTCGGCGTAGTCGCGCACTGCGGCAGATACCGTGATCGGTGTCTGGTCGCCAACGCGAAACACTTCGAGCATTTGCGCGCGCTCGCTGTTGTAGCGGCTTTCCAGATAACTCTCGGCGGCAAAACCGCCGGTGATGGTGGCGACATCGCCCAAACTGAGCACCGCACCCGCTTGGCTCGTGCGCAACGGAATGTCGGCAAATTCCTCGGCGGCGTCGCGGCGCTCGTCCAGCTTGATGAGAATCTCGCCACCATCCGTGCGGATGGCGCCGCCGGGCAATTCCACGGCGTAACTGCGGACAATGTCGGCCACTTGCGGCAGCGTCAGGCCGTATTCGCGCAGTGTGGCGGTATCCAACTCAATGCCGATCTCGCGGTATGGCGCGTTGGTCAGCGTCACCTCGGTGATGTCCGGCCGGTTGAGTAGTTCGTTGCGTGCCTGATCGGCCAGCTCGCGCAGCGCCGTGTAAGTGGTGTCGCCATGCAACACCAGCGTGATCACCTTGGCCTTGACTGCCACGAGGCTGACGATGGGCCGCTCCAGGTCACGCGGAAACGAGGTGATGCGATCGACAGCGTTCTTGACGTCGGATGTGGCCTTGTTCTTGTCGGCGCCGGTGAGCAATTCGACAACCACCACCCCTGCACCTTCGTAGCTTGTCGAGCGCACACTCTTGACGCCGTCCAGCGAACGCACCGCGTCCTCGATGGACAGCACCGCACCCTGCTCGACCTCTTCGGGGCTGGCGCCGGGATAGGCAAAATCGATGGTGATGATGTCGGTGTCGAAATGCGGGAACACCTCCTGCTTGACGCCCAGGCCCACCCAAATTCCACCAACGACAAGGATCAGCATCAACAAGTTGGCGGCGACCGGGTTGGCCGCCATCCACGCCAGCGGCCCGCGTTGCCAATCGGGGCGCGGGTCGGTCATTGTGCGTCCGCGCTCGCCGCAGCGGTTACGACGGCCATGCCGGCGACTGCTCGTGGCACGCGTGAAACCACTACTTGGCTATCGGCTGGCAGAGGGTTACGCACAAAGACCGAATCAGCGTTGCGCCAGGCAATGTCCAGCGCATGCTTGCGCAGCGTGTTGCCGCCTTCGGCCAACCATACGCTGTCGTCGCCCAGCACAGCCTGTCGCGGAATCTGGGTAACGTTCTCCAACAAGCGGCCTTGAATATGTGCCTCGGCAAAGGCCCCAACCAGCAAGGGTTGTGGGCCGGTGAGTGGTTGCTCGACCGCCACCAAAAGCTGTGCCATACGCGCTTGCTGATCCAGCTCGCCTAGCAGCCGTACAACGCGACCAGAACGCTGATGCCCCACATCGACGGTACGCTGCATGATTGTTGCCGCCGCACCGCCCGTGCCATCGGCGTTTGGCAAGTCGAACCACATCAGGCGATCAACCGGCACCGTGATCCGCACCCAAAATTGTTTGGAACCGACAAGTTGGCCGACCGCCTGACCCGGCGCGATGTACTGGCCCACATCGACGGTTTCGCTTTGCACAATGCCGTCAAAGGGTGCGCGCAAAATTGTCCGGCGCAGGTTCAGCCGCGCCTCGTCCAGATTGGCCTGGGCGGCGGCCACGTTGGCTTTGGCCGCAGCCAATTGCGGCTCGCGGCGCGCCAACGAGCCCTTGGCAGCATCATTGTCATCATCGAACAGCGCCCATTCGCGCTCGGCAACAGCGGCCCGGCCCTGCTCCAATTGCAATTCGGTTCTGGCGCGAGCGAGTTCCGCTTCCGTGCGCGCCACCGCCACTTCAAAGCGCGATGGCTCCAGCCGGAACAACGGGGCGCCGCGGCTGACCACGCCACCGGGCACCAAGTCGTCTGACACCCATTCCACGCGCCCGGCAACCTCTGCGGTAATCGCCGCCTGTTGGCTGGGTGTCACCGTACCCTGGCCCACCACCACAACCCGATGGTCGGCAGGCTTTGGCGCAATCACTTGCACGACCGGCGGTGGCGGCCCCTCGGTAGTTTTTGCAGGTTCAGGGCGCGTCTTCGCCAAACTCATCAGCACGACGACGCCAACAGCAATTACCAACAACGGCAGTAATCGCCGCAGCCACTTATTCACGACCTGACTCCTGCGTCACAACATCCGCCCAACGTCCGCCCAGCGCGCGGTGCAATTGCACACGATACGCCAGCAACTGGCGCTCGGCTGAGATGACTGCCTGTTGGTCACCTTGCAGCGCCACCAGCGCCGTCAACACGGGTAAAAACTCCGACAAACCATTGCTGTAGCGCTCACGCGCGGCATCGAGCACAGCCTCACTGGCCCGCAATCGCGCCTGCTGTGCTGCCACGTGTTCACGCTGAAATTGTTCCTGCGCCAAGGCATTGCGCACTTCGGTCGCTGCAAGCAGGGCGGCTTGCGAAAAGCGCGCCAGCGCTTCATCGACCTGCGCCTGGCGTTGGCGCTGGGTCGCGGCTAAGCGCCCAGCATCAAAAATTGGCGCAACCAAACCCGCGCCTAGCGACCAGATCAGCTCGTCAAACAAGTCCGCCGACTGCTGCGAGTCGTAGCCTGCACTGCCGCTGAGCCGAATGCCGGGCAAGCGCGCAGCCAGCGCAGCGCCAACCCGGTGGTCTGCCGCGACAACACGCCGCTGCGCGGCGCGCACGTCCGGTCGCTGCAACAGCAAATCGGCGGGCACCGCTTCGGCCGGCAGCGGCGCGAGTTGCGGCAATGCCTCCGGCCAATCGTCCAAGGCGTTTGTGTTGGGCAGTGCCAGCAATAGCGCCAGTTGGTTGCGCAGCACTGCCTGCTGCGATTGCAACAACGGCAATTGCGCCTGTACGGCCGCCTGTTGCTGCTCCTGCTGGCGGATCGCCAGCACCGAGCCCGCTCCTTGCTCGAAGCGCAGCCGGGTCAACTCAAGAAAACGGCGATTCAGCTCAGCCTGCTGTTTCACCAACCCAATGCGTTGCCGGGTTTCGATCAGCGACAACCAGGTTTCGGCCACTTGCGCCGCCACACTTTGCGCCGCTGCCTGCGCATCCAGCGCCGATGCACGCAAGTCTTCAACCGACGCAGCCTTGCCCGCGCGTACGCGGCCCCACAGGTCCAATTCGTAGCTCGCGGCGGCGCTCAAGCTGTAGCGGTTGTTGATGTTTTGTACGCGCTGCTGGCCAATGAAAAACACGCTTTTGGCACGGCTGACATTACCACGCAGTTCGAGTGCCGGCCAAAGGCCAGCCCCGGCCTGCTGCAACACCGCGCGCGATTGCTCGACCCGCGCCAACGCGGCTTGCAGATCGAGATTGTTCTCTAGCGCGCGCTCAATCAGTGTGGTCAGTTGCGGCGCGTCGAACTGCGGCCACCATGGGCGCTGCAAGGCAGCGTCCGACGCCGCCGCATCTGCCTGTGGTGCAACCACTGGCGCTGGCTCGGGCTCCACCCGATGCGCGCAGGCGCTCATGGCCAAGCTCACAACCAAGCCAGCCCAAACCTTCCGGTTGGCAAACACACACTCCCTCATGCCGCTATTGTTCCACACGCTAGCGCCGCAGCGGCAGGGTTGTTGGGACCATGTGTAAGAAATAGCTGCGCATAGGGACTGATTCAACAAGCCCTACATTGGACGACGTATGGAAACTTTGGAAACAGTCTTGTTAATTGCCGCCATCATGGCGCTGGTCGCCGGCATGCAGTGGCTGGATCAGCGGTTTGAGCTTGGCTGGGGTTGCGATGCCGGGTTTGATTTCGAGTCGCCGGCGAGGAAAAAGCAGGCACAAGCCGAAATTGACCGCTTGCGCGCACGCATCGAAGAACTCGAGGCCGTGGTGTCGGAACCCGAATTCGCCACCGCCCGCGAATTCGCAAAGCTGTAACGCCGCGCTGCAATGTCAGCGTCTGACACGGTGGTGTTGCAGTCCTGCCCGGACGGCGAGGCGGGTGGCTGGATGGGCCAATGCATGGCTTCGGTGCGCGGCTGGGCACAGTCGCGCGGCTACCAGTATCGACACTGCGGCGACGAACTGTTCGATTACCTGGATGCCGAACTGCGGGCAAAAACCGAGGCACAACCTGTCGTTGCCAGCGATCTTGCTCGATTGCGGTGGATGCAGGCCGTGCTAGACGCAGGTGCTGAGGCGGTCATCTGGCTCGACGCTGATGTGTTCGTGGCCGCCCCTGCAGCCTTGCAGCCGCCGGATGCCGATTTTGCGCCGGGCCGCGAGGTGTGGGTGCAAGGCAGCGGAAAACACTTGCGCAGCTACCGCAAGGTGCATAACGCCGCGCTGTTGGCACGCCGCAGCGCGCCAGCGCTGCCCTACTACGCTGACGCCGCCGAGCGGATTCTGCGCGCGCATCGGCCCGGCCACATGGTGCCGCAACTGCTAGGCCCCAAACTGCTGACCGCCTTGCACAACATCGCACCATTCGAGGTTTGGAATGATGTGGGCATGCTCAGCCCGGCGGTCGCTCATGACCTGCTCAGCGGCGGCGGACCCGCACTGGATCAGTTTGAAGCCGATAGTGGCGCTTGGCCTGCAGCACTCAATCTGTGCCGGTCCAGCGTCACGGACAGACTACTAACAGACCGCAACATGCATGACGTGATCGAACAAATCTGTCAGCGTTTTGTCAATCATTCGCGGTAACTTAGCCAACCATTCGCGGCATTTGGCCGTCGAACAAAACATAACAACACGGGGATTCACAATGGGACAGCTACTATCAAAAGGCCGTCACTGCTTCATGGCCGCATCACTGATTGCACTGCCTATGCTTGCTAGTGCCGAACCCGCCGCTCATTGCGAAGCCGCTTACGAGCAGGCCGAGTGCCTGAATATCGGCGGGTTCATGCATCAGTTGGCGGAATACCGCGATGGCAGCGTCGCCAAAGGCAATGCCGCGCGGCTGCTGGCAGAGCGCATCGACAAGGCGGGCCGCGTTGGCAGCCACCTGACAGGGCACTCGACCAAACTGGTTTCCACACTGGCCGATGTGGTTTGGGAACTGCGCGAGTTGTCGCCAGACTCGCTGACGATGTACGGCGTGCACTATTGCGACCTGAATTTCGGCTTCGAAACCGTCGGCGAGCCCGTCGGTGTGGCCTTGAGTTCGCTGGCAGGGCGCACCCTGCAATGCCAGCAAACACATGCCGATGACGACGACCGAATCCCCATGCGCGACTGCGTGTGCGACGCCGCAACGGACTTGCGTGCCGGCCTCGAGCAAGAAGACATCGATTCCTGACCGCAACCCCATCGCCATTTGTGGCGCTGAAATCCGCTACCTACCGGGCTTTCTAAGGCCGGCAGAAGCAGATGGCTTGCTGACCGACTTGGCCAGCGCACTGCCTTGGACACAGGCTGATATCACGCTGTTCGGCAAAACCCACCGCCAGCCCCGGCTGATGTGCTGGATGGGTGACGAAGGCGCCAACTACCGCTACAGCGGCACCACGTACCGGCCTGCGCCCTGGCACCCACGCGTCAGCGCACTACGGCAACGTGTGGTCAACTTCTGCAATGCAGGCTTCAACAGCGTGCTCATCAACCAGTACCGAGATGGGCAGGACTGCATGGGTTGGCACGCCGACGACGAACAGGAACTGGGCGAGCGGCCCGTCATTGCGTCGGTGTCTCTGGGCGCCACGCGAGATTTTCGCCTGCGCCGCAAGGATGGCGCACAAGCGCCGATCACCGTGGCCTTGGAACATGGCAGCCTGCTGGTCATGTCGGGCGATAGCCAACACAATTGGCAGCACTGCCTGCCGCGCCGCGCACGGGTGACCCAGCCGCGCATCAACCTCACGTTCCGTCAGGTGTTGGCGCCGCCTGTGGTCAACACAGCATAGGCAATGACGTACGGCGCCTCGTCGCTCAGCGATATCAGGCAGGGGCCGGCATTGAGCTGTTGAGCACGCTTTGCGGCGTTGCCCACCAAGGTGATCTGCGGCTGGCCCATGGCATTGCGCGTCAATTGCACGTCGGCATACGCCATGCCGCGAAAGCCTGTGCCCAGCGCCTTGGCCACGGCCTCCTTGGCGGCCCATGCCTTGGCCAAGGCGTTGGCAGGCCTCGGCGCATCTGCAAATTGCGCCCACTCATCGTCATGTAATACGCGCCTGGCAAACCGCTCGCCGTGGCGTGCCCAGGCCGCGGCGATGCGGCGCTGGTCAATCAGGTCAACACCGATGCCGAGCACGCCGCTCATGCGTTGCTGCGGGCGCCGCGCATCGCTGTATGCATAGCCTGCACCGTCGGGCCGATGCCGTCGAAGATGGCTTGGGCGATCAGAAAATGGCCGATGTTGAGTTCGACGATCTCCGGTATGGCGGCGATGAGGCCGACATTGTCGAAATGCAGACCGTGGCCGGCGTGCACTTCCAAGCCTTCCGCCACGGCCTGCCGGGCAAACTCGGCAATCTGCTCAGCCAAAGCGGCGGCCTCTGCGCCGCTGGCATTGGCATAGTGGCCAGTGTGAATTTCAATGGCCGGCGCGCCAGCCTCCAGTGTTGCAGCAAGCTGCGCCGGCTCGGGGTCAATGAACAGCGATGTGCGAGCGCCGATCGCATTGAGCCGGGCCACCGCGGCTGCGACACGTGGCAATTGCCCGGCAACATCCAAACCACCTTCAGTGGTCAATTCTTCACGCTTTTCCGGCACCAGGCAGCAGCGCGGCGGACGCACAGCCTCGGCCAGCGCCAGCATCGAATCGGTGATGGCCATTTCAAGATTCAGTGGCACGCGCCACTGGCCGCCGGCCTGCAAACGCTCAGCCAGCACACGAACATCGCGCTCCTGAATGTGCCGGCGATCTTCACGCAAATGCACCGTCACGCCATCGGCGCCGGCCTCTACCGCGCGCATGGCGGCCAGCACAGGGTCGGGATAGTCGGTACCGCGCGCTTGGCGGATGGTGGCGACGTGGTCAACATTAACGCCAAGGCGGATGGGGGCTGCAGACATGGTTTAGCGGGCACTCAGGTCAGGCACGAATGATACGCGGCCGCGCGGGCTAACCCGGATGTTTCACGTGATGCACGGCAGCTGGCGCAGGATCGGGCGTTCTGGGCGCGGCTCTGGAGCGAGAAACGTAGCAATAGCTACGTTTGGAGTGAAGAGCAAGCCCAGGGCGGTCGAGACAAGCCAGATGCTGTGCAAGCGATGCATCGGTACAAACTAGTTTTCAAAGAAGCACAGATTGTTAAATACAATCATGGACTTACAGGTTCTGACAAGCGATCGCGTGAAATATTCGGGCTAGTCAGCAATCCCCTGGGCCATTTGCCGCAAGTGGCGTAGCAGCGCTGACGTCTGCAGCGGCTTGTCGCCAAGCAGCGGTTGCAAGATTGCGCGCAAGGCGCGGCGGGCGTCGCTGCGCTGCGCATTGTCGGCCCATTGCCGCCGCGCCAGCGCCAACAGTGTTTCACCGGCGATGCCGGCGCCCGCTGCCGTGATTGGCACGAAGCCTTGCTCGTGCAGCCAACGATAGCGCGCTGATGACGCGATAGGCGCACCGTTGGCGTCTTGCAACAAGTCGGGGGCGTAGCCCAGTTCGTCCAGCAGTTCGAGCTCGAAAATTCGCAGCGTGTCGCCCAACTGCACGCCGCTGGCCTCGGCCAAGGCACCCATGCAGGCGCTATAGGCCGCAAAAATGCCAGGCATTGGGTCATTGCGGGTCAGCAGGCGCAAAGTCAGCTCGCTGGCGTACAGACCACAGAGGCTGGCATCGCCTTGCAAACCGGGCGATGCAATGCGCTCGGCACTGCGCAGGCTACCCAGGTCGCTGGCGCCACGGCCGAGCGAAAAACTGATGCTGTACAGGCCCAGCGGCTCGACCGGATCACGCTTGCGGGCGCGCCGAGCACCGCGCCCCAGCAAGGCAATACGGCCATGTTCGGCGGTCAGCACATCAATCAGCAAACTGCTGTCGCGGTAGGGTTTGCGATGCAGCACCCAGGCTTGTGCTTGCTGCACACCTCCGCGCATCAGCGCTCCGGCATGTCGTAACCCAGCGCCGCCAAGGCGCGGGCATCGTCAGCCCAGCCAGACTTGACCCGGCACCACAGCGTTAAATGTACCGACTCGCCAAAATGACGCTTGAGCTGGCGCCGCGCGGCGCTACCCACCTGCTTAAGCTTGGCGCCCTGCTTGCCGATCACAATGCCTTTGTGACGTTGTTCGGCCACCCAGATCACCGCATCGATTTCGCGCTGGCCCTCATTGTTGACGGCGTCACGCTCGATCTCGACGGTCAGCGCATAGGGCAGCTCCTGATCCAGCGCCATGAACAATTGCTCGCGCACGACCTCGGAGGCGTGGAATTGGGCGCTGCGGTCGGTCTTTTGTTGTGGGTCGAAAAAAAACGGTGATGCGGGCAGCCGCGATTCGACCTCGCCCCACAAGGCCTGCAGATTGCTGCCTTTGCTGGCCGAACCCGGCAGCACAAACGCAAAGTCGCGGCGGCGGCCGATGTCGCCCAGAAATGGCAGCAAGTCTTCGCGATGTTTGACCAAATCAACCTTGTTGATCACCAATGCCACCGGCGCGCTGTGCGTGCTCAGGCGCTCCAACACCGCCTCATCTTCGGCCGTGAAACGCATGGCCTGCACCACAAACAACACCAGATCGACATCGACCAGGCTGTCGGACGCGGTGCGGTTGAGCATGCTGTGAAAGGCCGAGCCCTTGCGTAAATGCAGGCCGGGCGTATCAACAAAAACCGCCTGCACATCGCCCTGCGTGCGCACGCCCATGATGCGGTGACGGGTGGTCTGCGGCTTCGGTGTTGTGATGCTCACCTTGGTGCCCACCAAGGCATTCACCAGGGTCGATTTACCCACATTGGGCCGGCCGACAACGGCGACAAAACCTGCGCGTGTATCTTTAGGCATCGACATTTGCCTCGGTAAGTAATTGCGTCAGGCACGCGGCGGCCGCGTTCTGCTCGGCTTTGCGACGGCTGCTGCCTTCACCTTGGCAGGCCACCGTCGCGCACTGGCATTCGGCGACGAACTGGCGCTTGTGCACCGGCCCCGACTCGCTGATCACGCGATACACGGGCAACGCCAAGCCGCGCGCCTGCAGCCACTCCTGCAAACGCGTCTTGCTGTCTTTGAGCGATTCAGCATCGGGCAATGTGGTCAGTTCATCGCGCCACAGTGTTTTAACCACGCCAGCCGCGGACTCGAAGCCACCGTCGAGATACACCGCACCAATGACGGCCTCCAGCGCGTCGGCGCGGATGGACGCGCGGCGGTGACCGCCGCTGGCGCGCTCGCCTTGGCCAAGTTCGACAAGATCGCCCAGCTTCAAACCCTGTGCCACGCGTGCGAGCGTGCTTTCGCGCACCAAGGTGGCGCGTAAGCGCGACAGGTCACCCTCCGGAACATCCGGCCGCGCCTGATACAGCGCGTGGGCAATGACAAAATTGAGCAGACCATCGCCAAGAAATTCCAAGCGCTCATTGTTGTGCGCACCAACGCTACGATGGCGCAGCGCTTTGACCAACAGGTCTGGCGCCTCGAATTGGTGGCCAATCGCCGTCTGCAATTGCGCCAAAGCGTCAGGCATCAGGCCCTGACGCGCTTGGATGCCTTGAACTGTATGACGATGGAAATATTGGCGAACAACGGCACTTTGACCTCGTAGTCGTAGCTCAGCACGCGGGTGTTGTCGGCGCGCTGAATCTTCACGTCCTTGGTCTTCAGATGCTTGACGTCGTCAACGTCCCAACGGCGCTGCAAGGCCCGGCGAATCTCGAACGGAGTTGCGCTGGAGTAGCTGGTGTCATCGGCCACGGCGTTGATGGCCGTCTCGACCTTGAGGTGGTTGAGGTAAATCGGCGTGCACTTGAGCGTAACCAGTGCAACAAAACCAATCACCAAAAACACGAACATCAGGCCCCACATACCCAGGCCAGCCTGACGCTGCGGCAAGCCTTGCGGCGCCCTACTCACAGCAGTACTCATCCAATCCCCCCACAGTCTCAAAGCTTATTGAATCATTGTACCGATGCGCGACAGCACCGGCCGATTGGCATCGCCGTCCCAGCTCATCCAGATCAGCTTGGCCCTGCCCACAAGATTACGCGCTGGCACGGTGCCCCAGCTGCGGCTGTCGTCCGAGCCATCACGGTTGTCACCCATGACGAAGTACTCGCCTTCGGGCACGGTAAAGGTCCACCCGCGCGAGGTGCGCCGCGGATTGATGAGCACGGCATGTTCCAGGTCGCCCAGTTGCTCGACGTATTCGGTTGCGTACTGAAAACGTGGGTCGGTGCTGCTGTACAGGCCACGCGGGTTCAACGCCTGCCGCACGCCATTGATGTACAGCACTTTGCCACGATAGGCGAGCTTGTCGCCCGGCAGGCCGACCACTCGCTTGATGAAATCTTTGCTGGGATCGCGCGGGTAGCGGAACACCGCCACATCGCCGCGTTTCGGTTCGCCCACTGGCACCAGCATGGTGTGGAATACCGGTGCGCGCAGCCCGTATGCGAACTTGTTCACGAGGATGAAATCGCCCACCTCCAATGTCGGGATCATCGAACCCGACGGGATGCGAAACGGCTCGCCCAAGAATGAACGCAGCAGCAGCACGATGAGAATGATGGGGAAAAACGAGCGTGAAAACTCGACAACGTGGCCGGGCTGCGCCTCGCGCTTGCGGCGCTTGCGAAGCACCAGCACGTCCAGCAGATACACCACGCCAGTCACTACTGTCAGCAGCAATAGCAAAGCTGAAAAATCGAAATGGACGTCGGCGGGCATGGTTCAGTTTCTGGGTATCGGCTGCCGGGCGCGCGCCCGTTGGTCAAGCCGTTGATTATCGTTGATTTTCATTGGCTTTGCGTTTTGAGCTTAATCGCCATCATTTCGCAAAACCGCGAGGAAGGCCTCCTGCGGAATTTCAACCTTGCCGAACTGCTTCATGCGCTTCTTGCCGGCTTTTTGTTTTTCCAGCAGCTTGCGCTTGCGCGACACATCGCCGCCATAGCATTTGGCGGTGACGTTTTTGCGCAAAGCCTTGACCGTGCTGCGGCTGACAATACGCGTGCCGATGGTGGCCTGAATGGCAATGTCATACATCTGCCGGGGGATAATTTCCTTGAGCCGGTCGGTGAGCGACCGCCCCTGCCTGAACGCCGCATCGCTGTGAACAATGGTGGCCAGCGCATCGACGCGCTCGTTGTTGATGAGCATGTCCAGCTTGACCAGCTTGCTGGCCTGGAAGCGCACGAACTCGTACTCGAACGAGGCGTAGCCCCGCGATACCGATTTGAGCTTGTCGAAAAAGTCGAGCACGACCTCGGCCAGCGGTAGTTCGAACTCCAGCACAACCTGGCGGCCGTGGTAGGTCATCTTCTTCTGCTCGCCGCGTTTTTCAATGCAAAGCTGCATCACCGGGCCAACATACTCCTGCGGCATGAGAATCCGCGCCGAAATGATTGGCTCGCGAATCTCGTCAATCTTGCTCGGCTCGGGCAGATCAGCCGGGTTATCGACATTGATGATCTCGCCATCGGCCAGCGCGACCTCATAGATCACTGTCGGCGCGGTGGTGATCAGGTCGATGTCGTATTCGCGCTCCAGCCGCTCCTGCACGATTTCCATGTGCAGCATGCCCAGGAATCCGCAGCGGAAGCCGAAACCCAAAGCCGATGAATTCTCCGGTTCGAAATTCAGCGCAGCATCATTCAGGCGCAGCTTTTCCAGCGCTTCGCGCATGTCTTCAAAATCATCCGAGCTAATCGGGAACAGGCCGGCGAACACGCGCGGTTGCACCTTTTTGAAACCCGGCAAGCGCTGCGGGCACGGATTGCCCGGAGTGGTCAACGTGTCGCCCACTGGCGCGCCGTCGATGTCCTTGATACCGGCCACAACGAAGCCGACCTCGCCACACTCCAGCGACTTGCGCTCTTCGCGCTTAGGCGAGAAAAATCCAACCGCATCAACCACATGGTCACGCCCAGTGGACATCACGCGCATTTTTTCGCCTTTGGCCAGGCGGCCATTGACGATACGTACGAGCGACACTACGCCCAGGTAATTATCGAACCAACTGTCGATTATCAGCGCTTGTAGCGGGCCGTCGGCGTCGCCGCTGGGTGGTGGCACGCGCTGCACCAGGCTCTCCAGCGCCTCGGCAATACCGATACCTGCCTTGGCGCTGGTGCGGATGGCGTTAATGGCCTCCAGGCCGATGACATCTTCAATCTCGGTAGCAACGCGGTCAGGCTCGGCAGCCGGCAGGTCGATCTTGTTGAGCACCGGGACAATTTCCAGGTCCTGCTCGATAGCGGTATAGGTGTTGGCGACGGTTTGCGCCTCCACCCCTTGCGAGGCATCGACGACCAGCAATGCGCCTTCGCAGGCGGCTAGTGAGCGCGACACCTCGTAGGAAAAATCGACATGCCCTGGCGTATCAATGAAGTTGAGCTGGTAGGTCTCGCCGTCGAGCGCGGTGTAATCCAGCCGCACGGCTTGTGCCTTGATGGTAATGCCTCGCTCGCGCTCGATATCCATTGAATCCAGCACCTGCTCGGCCATTTCACGCTCGGTGAGGCCGCCACAATGCTGGATGAAGCGATCGGCCAGGGTCGATTTGCCGTGGTCGATGTGGGCAATGATGGAAAAGTTTCGGATGCGCGATTGCATGCAGGTTCTGCAGTGTGTGGCCGGTTGTAAGCCGCGCCAGCTAATCAATGGGCGCGGCAGTATATCTGCTAGCAGTCTGTCGGACTTTCCTGATTGTCGCGAGACGTTCGTGCTGTGAGGCGATTTGTCGCGCGCGCTGGAGGAGAATGTTGAACACATTCGACCACAGCGCGCGTGCAAAGCGTCCGCAGCACGGGCGTCGCAGTAAATCGAGGGAAGCCCGACAGGCTGCTAACCACCGCCCAATGCGGCGCGGACGGCATCTGCATTCAAATGGTGCTGGCAGATCAGCCGGCCATCACCATGCGTGAGCACGGGGACATCATTGCCAAATTGCGTTTGCCAGTCGGCGTGATCGTCAACTTGGCGCACGGCAATGTCGAGCATACGCGGGAAACCCGCCTCCAACGCATCGACAAATTCATCGCACAGCGGACAGTTGCGCCGGGTGTAGAGGACGACTGAAAGCTGGTTCAACGTCCACCCAGCGCAAGAAAGATTGACTGCCCGCGGCGCTTGACCAGCACCGGCGTCGAGTCGCTGGGCGACAATTGCGAGATTACCTCGATGAAATGCGCGCGGTCGCGGATCAGCGTTTGCCCGACTGACAAGATGACATCGCCGCGGACAATGCCCGCCTGCGAGCCGGCGCCACGTGCAACATCGACCACCAGCACGCCACCAGTTTCAACATCAAAGCGCCGCCGCGCCTGCGGCGTGAGGTCGATGATGTTCAGGCCGAGGTTATTCGTCACCGGCTCAGCGCGCTGTACTGGCAGTTGATCACGCTCGTCAGTTTCCAGCGCGCCGATGCGCACCGGCAGCTTCTGCCGCCGGCCATCGCGTAGCAGGCGCAAGTCCAGCCGCTGGCCCGGCTCACTGCGGCCCACCATGTGCGGCAGGGCACGTGCGTCGGCCACCTCGCGGTCGCCGAAACGCAGGATCACGTCGCCAATTTGCAAGCCGGCCTCGGCTGCCGGGCTGTTGGGTACGATGCGTGATACCAGCGCGCCCTCTGGCCGCTTCATGCCAAACGAGCGCGCGAGGTCACGGTCAACTTCTTGCACGGTTACGCCCAACCAGCCGCGCACCACCACACCGGTGTCGCGCAACTGGTTGGCCGCACGCATGGCGACGTCGATAGGGATCGCGAAACTCACGCCCTGATAGCCGCCCGATTGGCTGTAGATCTGTGAATTCATGCCCACAACCTCACCGTCGAGGTTGAACAGCGGCCCACCAGAATTGCCGGGGTTGATGGCGACATCGGTCTGGATGAAGGGTACGTATTGCTCGTTTTCCAAGCTGCGCTCTTTGGCCGACACGACGCCAACGGTGACCGAGTGATCGAAGGAAAATGGCGAGCCAATCGCCATCACCCACTCCCCCACGCGCAGCTTGTCGGGCTTGCCGATACGCGCAACGGGCAGGTTGTCGGCTTCGACCTTGAGCAAAGCCAAATCCGTACGCTTGTCGGTGCCGACCACGCGCGCCACCAGTTGGCGGCGGTCGAGCAGGCGCACGACGATTTCGGTAGCGCCCTCGATAACGTGGAAGTTCGTGAGGATGTGGCCATCCTTGGACACAATGAAGCCAGAGCCCAGCGACTGCTGCACCGGGCCTTGGCCGTCGCCGCCATTAGGCATGCCAAAAAAGCGCTGGAAGAAATCCGCCATCGCCCCGCCCGCCGGCGCAGGCGCCGACGAGGTTGTGCTGATATTGACCACCACCGGGCTAACATCCTCGGTAAGCGAGGCAAAGTCGGGCAAGCCGCGCGCACAGGCGGTGACAACAACGGCGCTGAAAAGCACTAGAACAAGTTGAGCGCGTAGCAAGGGTTTCAACAAATGCATAGTTTCGCGATCAGGTTGTGTGATGCGCCGAAACAGCGGCGCGGAATCAGTTTGTAGCCGGCCCCGGTGAACAAGCCTGGCCGGCGCCCAACAACACCGGGCGATGCCGTTGTGCGGCATCAGGCTTGCGTTGCAGACGTGCTGCCAACATAAACCCCGCAGCCAGCGCAGCAATCGCCAGCAGCGTAGTCAGCCCCTCGCCCGCCCCGGCCAGGTTTGCCGCCGCGGCCACAACCAGCATCGCCACCAAGGGCAATAAATAGACAGTCAGGGCGCCGCGCACCAGTGCCGATTCATCCAGCCCGATGCGCACCCAGTCACCGGGCTTGACGTGCAAACCGTGCGGGTTGCTCACCTGTACGCGGCGGTCCTTGCGGTTGGCCAGCTTGCCCAATACGCCGCCGGCGCAGCCTTTGCCCTCGGCGCAGGTCGCGCAGCCCTGCTTGGCACCGGCAGTCACCGTCACCAAGTGGTCGTGCACGCTGTCAACGCGGGCACGCTCTTCAATCATTGCGGCAGTTGCTCGCCTGGCGGACGCAGGCTGTTGCCAATCAGTTCCACAGTGCGCGCAGGCACTTCGCCCACCACTGCAATATGCTGCGTGCCAACCATGCGGCCGTAGGCATTGACGGCGCCGAGGCTGGAAATGCCCTCAAAAACTTGATCTGGCAAAGCATTGCGCGCGGCAAACACCGACACGGTTGCCAAGCCGTCGGTCAGCAATAAATGATTGACCGGCGATGCTGCGTCGCCTAGCGGCCGGGTGTCTTCGGCAGCGACGCGAAACCCGGGCGGCAAGTCGTCAATACCCCAGGCCGAAGCCGGTACTGGCGCCGCGTCGGCGGCCACTTGATGGCGTATGGTTTCGAAGCCTTCCGTGTCGATTTGCGGCTCGAAGGCCTCCGGCGCGATGGCGTCAGGGAAGATGACTTGCGTGAACAGCATTTGCTCCAGCACGTTGCCATCGCCGTCAACCAAACTGACCTTGAGGGGAATCTGGTGCGCCTCGTCCAGCCAGATGCGGTAGCCGTAACGGTAGCTGTCCTTGGGCTGCACTGCGATGCCGCGGCAACGGCGGTCGGCCACACGGCCGGCGCCGAGGTCAGTGACGGTGTAGAAATTACTCAGCCGCGCCAGCGCGTCGAGTGGCACCGCTGGCAACAAGCTTTCGGGGCGCCCTTCGTCGATCATCTTGGCGCGCTGCTTCGGCAGCACGCAGATCACCGAATCGCCATCACGGACGATTTCGCGGGGATCACCGGTCATCGACACCAGCCGCTCGCGCTCACGCTGGCCGTCAAAACCATGAACGATACGCATGGTTTCCATGCGTTGGCCGCTGGAATAAACCACAACACCGTCGTAATTGGTCTTGCGCACAGCATTGGTCATTTCGACCAGTTGCTGCATCGCCGCTTCGTTGGCGTGGGCTTGACCAACTAGCAGCACGGACGCTGCGGCCACCGTGGCGGCTGCGGCAGTCAGAACCAAACTATGAAATTGCAGTGCGCGCATGAACTGAGTGACTGCGAATACCTTTGTGCGTACTGGCTTGATGACTTATTGGCCGGTGGCCGTCGCTTGCTCGGGGGCAGCCTGCTCGTCTGCCGCCTGCGACTCGTAGGTGGCCACGCGTGCGTAACCCAAGGTGCCGCCAACGCCCTGACCAGGCGCGGAGCGAAAACGATTGTGGTTGAGCAAATAACCATTGAGTTGCTGCGCGGTGGCCGGGTCAACCTCGTTCCACTGCACACGCTGGGTGTTACTGGCGGCACTACGTTGCGCGACGGCTGGGATAACATTGTTGGCAGCGGCATTGCTGGCAGCAGCACGTTGCTGCACCGGCCCGGCATCACGGGCGACTAGCACTGGCGCGTCGTCGCCGCCAAAGCTGCCCACGCCGACAATCATTGCCACAGCGGCCACGGCAACCGAGGCGGCCAGCGCCATGCCGACACGCGGCTGCGCCATCCACCCGGTGCGCGCAGTGCTGCGCTCGCGGCGCGCAGCCAGCGATATCACATTGCTGCCGCCCACGTGCGCTGGCTCGGCCTGCAGTGCGGTGGCCACTTTGTCGGCAAAACCGGCCGAAGCGCAGTTCTGGCCGCGCATGGCCGCGCCGATCAACTGGTAACGCGACAGCGCCGCGCGCGCTTCTTCAGATGCCAGCAAGTTGTCGAGGCAGGGGCCGCGTTCGTCTTGCGCGCAGGCATCGTCAATCCAGGCAGACAGCGATTCGTTGTTCATTGCAGTGCAAGCTCCGGGGCTGCAAAGGGGCGGCAGGTCTCGCCGCGGGTTTCAACTGGGCCAGCTTTATTTTGGCTGACGCACTTATGACAGCCGCATTGCGGGTTTGATTCCACAATCAGCGGAAAAATTTTGCCGCGCTGGCTGGCGAGTTGCTTGGCAAGCACGGCCATCAGTCCAACAACGGCCGCAGCCGTTCCTCGATGGCGGCGCGGGCGCGGAAGATGCGAGAGCGCACGGTACCAACCGGGCATTCCATGGCCTCGGCAATTTCCTCGTACGACAAACCTTCCAACTCGCGCAGCACGATGGCGGTCTTGAGGTCGGGTGGCAGGTCGTCCATGGCGCCGGCCACGGTCTGCTTGATTTCGTTGGTCAGCGCCACGCCTTCTGGCGTTTCGATGTCGCTGAGATGCTCGGTGTGGCCGTATTGTTCCGCGTCCTGCACGTCAATGTCTTGCGACGCCGGACGGCGTGAACGTGACACCAAATGATTCTTGGCGGTGTTCACGGCAATCCGGTACAGCCAGGTATAGAACGCGCTGTTGCCCTTGAACTTGGGCAGCGCGCGGTAGGCCTTGATGAAGGCCTCCTGCGCGACATCCTCAGCGTCACCAAAATTGACGTAGCGGCTGACCAGTTGCACGACCTTGTGCTGGTATTTCACAACCAATACGTCGAACGCGCGCGAATCGCCCTGCTGGGCGCGCGCTACCAGTTCGTCGTCTGTGCGGGTTTCGCTCATTGGCCGTGTTGTTTGATCCCAAGCAGCACGGCCGCTTGGCAAATGGGCGCCAGCGGCAAGCCTTGCCGCGGCGGGGTGAGTATCATCACGCCTGTAAATCTTGGCGTGACACTGCGCGCAAGTCTATCAACCTGCCGATACGCCGTCATGCCTGATTCCACCCAAACTTGCGACATCTTGATTATTGGCAGCGGCGCGGCCGGGCTGATGACCGCTCTGCACCTGGCCGACGCCGGCATCGCAAGCACCGTGTTGTCCAAAGGCAAGGTCACGGAGGGCAGTACCTTGTATGCCCAAGGCGGCATTTCGGCGGTGTTGGACGCCGGCGACAGCGTTGCCGCCCACGTTGCAGACACCTTGGATGCCGGAGCCGGGCTATGCGCCGAAGATGCGGTGCGCTTTACCGTCGAGCGCGGCCCGGCAGCCGTGCAATGGCTGATCGACAACGGCGTCGGCTTTACCCGCGGTGACGACCCGGACGGTTACACCTACCACCTGACGCGCGAGGGCGGCCACAGCCACCGCCGCGTTATCCACGCCGAAGACGCCACCGGCCATGCGGTTGAAACAACCCTGGCCAAGCTGGCTATCAACAATCCGCTGGTCACGATTGCCGAGCACCAAATGGCCATCGACCTGATCCGTAACGACACCCATGTGCGCGGCGCGTATGTTTATGACATCAAGTCGCAACAAGTGCGGGCCTGGAGCGCACGTGCAGTAGTGCTGGCAACGGGCGGCGCGAGCATGGTCTATCTCTATTCCAGCAATCCCCACGGCGCCACAGGCGACGGCGTGGCCATGGCCGGGCGGGCGGGTTGCCGGGTGGCGCATATGGAATTCATGCAGTTCCACCC
>JAAFAL010000199.1 GCA_018222345.1 bacterium | reverse complement strand
ACCCCCATGTGTTCACGTTGTTGGACAACGCGATGCGGTAGTTTACTGCATGTGCCCACCCGATTGCGCGATCTATGCCCTGCCCGCCGTTTCACTTAGCTATCGCAGTTGATGACATTTCCGCCGCGCGGCGGTTTTATGGTGGCTTGCTAGGGTGCCGCGAGGGCCGCAGCAGCAGCCAGTGGGTCGATTTCGACTTTTTTGGGCATCAGCTCGTTGTGCATTGCGCGCCGCCTCAGCCACCTGCCGGGTACAACACGGTCGATGGCCACGCGGTGCCGGTACCGCATTTTGGCATTGTCTTGGATATGCCGGCCTGGGAACGCCTGCAGAGCCGGCTGACAAGCGCCAACACCGAGTTTGTTGTGCCGCCGCATGTTCGGTTTGCTGGCCAAGCCGGCGAGCAAGGGACGTTCTTTGTCTGTGATCCGGCCGGCAATACGCTTGAGTTCAAGGGCTTTGTGAATCGCGAACGGCAGTTGTTTGCGGCTGGTTAAGCCCCACTGTTGATCGTTCGCGCTTGACACTGCCCGGTATAATTTTGCGATGACTTCCCTTGCCCTGATTGCCGGGCTGATCGCACTGTTGATCGGCCCCATCGCCTATCGCGCGCTGACCCGCCGCGGTGAACTGGCTGCTGCGCTGGACGGATTCATCTTCGTCACGATTGGCGCGCTGGTGCTGCTGGAGGCCCTGCCCGAGGCCGTGGCTGCCGGCGGCATGTGGGCTTGGGCGTTCTTACTCGTGGGCCTGTTCGGGCCGACATTGCTGGAGCGCTTGATTCACCGCGCAGCCCGGCAAACGCATTTGATCACCTTGATGATTGGCGGCTTCGGGCTGGTGCTGCACGCCACCGCAGATGGCGCGGCACTGGGTGCTGGCAGCGCGCATAACCCTCTGCTGCCACTCGCGGTCATCCTGCATCGCCTGCCCGTGGGCTTGGCGGTTTGGTGGCTGCTGCGGCCAAGTTTTGGCGTGCGCACTGCTGCCGCAATGTTGGCATTGATGCTGGTTGGTACGGTGCTGGGCTTTAGCTTCGGCCCGCAAATGGTCGGCGCGGTGGACACCACGGCGGTAGCCTGGTTTCAAGCCTTTGTTGCCGGGTCGATCCTACATGTGGTGTTCAACAAGCCGCACTTGGGCGACGACTTTGCGGTAGAGCGCAACACAGCCATTCCGCGCCGCTACGAGGGCATGGGCAACCTGCTGGGCATTGCCTGCATGGCCGGCATCGCCAGCTTACACATTGCTGGTGAACATGGCGGCGCACATTGGAGTGGCTGGGATACGTTGCTGCAATTGGCCTTGGTCAGCGCGCCAGCCTTGCTGCTGGGTTATCTGCTGGCCGGGCTGCTGTCGGTGTTCATGCCGGGTGCGACTGTGCGCTGGCTCAGTGGCGGCAACGGTTTGAGCCAAAGCCTACGCGGTATGGCCATTGGTTTGCCCATGCCGGTGTGTAGTTGTGGCGTATTGCCGCTTTACCGCAAATTGGTTGAGCAAGGTGCGCCACCTGCAGCGGCGTTTGCATTCTTGATCGCCACGCCAGAACTTGGCTTGGACGCAATCATCCTTTCGCTGCCCTTGCTCGGGCTGGACGTGACACTGCTGCGCGTTGTCAGTGCTGCGGCATTGGCCATATTTGTTGGCTGGTTGCTTGGCCGGCTTGCGCGGCCAGCATCCACGGCCAAACCCGAAGATTCCTGCTGCACCGATGAGGCCGACGACGACCCTGCACTGCCCTCATGGCCAGCACGGCTGCGGGCTGGTTTGCGCGAAGGCTTCGGCCCGCTGGTTGATACAACCGCGCCTTGGATCCTGTTCGGGCTGCTAATCGCCGCTGCCGCCGAGCCGCTGTTGCGCACGCCGTGGTTGGCGGAGCTACCCGACTATTGGCAAGTACTCGCGTTCGCCATGCTTGGCATTCCAACCTACGTTTGCGCCGCAGGCGCCACGCCGATCGTTGCCGTGATGTTGCTGGCCGGTGTCTCCCCTGGTGCGGCGCTGGCGTTCCTGCTCGCCGGCCCGGCAACCAACGTCGCCACCTTTGGCCTGATCGCCGGCCTGCACGGCCGAACTAGCGCAGCAATCTTTGCTGTTGCCACAGTCGGTGGTGCTGTCACCCTGGGCGTGCTGACCAATGTGTTTGCTGCCGACTTCGGCGGCATCACGCCACCTGATCTGCACAGTCATGGCGCGTCGCTGCTGCAACAAGCCAGCTTGTTCGTCTTGACGCTGGTGTTCCTCGCCGCAATATTCCGCCGCGGCGCGCGTGCGTTTGTGAGCGAAGGGCTGCGCGGGCACCATGCGCATGCGTAGTTGACTACTCATCAAATCATATACGCACTAAAAAAGCCCGCCGGACAATCCAGGCGGGCTTTTTGCTGGTTTCGCTTGCTTAGTTCAAAACGCTGCGATTCATGGTGATGAACTCGGCCACGACAGGCGACACATCGAACTGACTCAAATCGCCGGCCAGTAGCGCGTTGTTCAGGTCGCCCCAGGTGCCATTGGCCATGGATACGCGGCCGACGGGGACATCACCCCAACCTGTAAAGCCGTTGATGACTTGCACTTTGCCAACCGGCACGTCACCCCAACCAGTAAACCCGTTGATCACTTGAATTCGACCAACAGGGACGTCGCCCCAGCCGGTAAACCCTTTGGTCATGTACACCTTCCCAACCGGGACATCGCCCCATCCGGTGAATCCATTGATCACGTTGATTTTGCCGACGGGCACATCACCCCAGCCAGTGAAGCCATGCACTGTATAAATC
>JAAFAL010000029.1 GCA_018222345.1 bacterium | reverse complement strand
CCGAGGGGATGGGGGGATAGGGGATTGCTCGGCTGCTCATGGGCTGGGAGATGTGTATAAGGGACAAGCGGTGCCCGCCGGTGCCGAGCGTGATGGGGATATGGACGATAGCGGGCCCTCCGGTCGGCCCGCCGGGCTGCCGGCCGGCCTGCCCCACGGCCTGTCCAGCGCGCTCAAGCTCTTTGCGCAGTCTATCGGTGTCTGGCGGTGGCAACTGCAGTGCTGCGGCATCAGCCAGCAAATGCCGGACTTGGCCATCCAGGTCATCCACAACCCCAGCGTCCACCCGCAAGCTGCGGAACACGCCATCGCCGTACAGCAAGCCGCGGTCGTCGGCCGGCACTGACGCACCCTGCGTGCCATCGACCCAATGCAAGGCTGTGTCAGTCATGCAACCCGTGCTCCGGCGCAATGCCCAAGGCGGGTAGCAAGCCGCGGGCCTTGGCCTGCATCTCGGCAATTTCGGCATCGGCGTCCGAGTCGGCAACAATGCCGGCCCCTGCCCGCGCCCAGCCGCGCTTGCCTTGCAGCACAACACTGCGAATCAGAATATTCAGGTCCAAGCGCCCATCAACGCCCAGATAACCCATGGCGCCGGTGTAAGGCCCACGGGCAGTTGGCTCCAGCTCGGCGATAATCTCCATGCAGCGCACCTTGGGGCAGCCGGTAATCGTGCCGCCAGGATAAACCGCTGCAATGGCCGCGCCCGGCCCGACATCGTCGCGCAATGTGCCGCACACATTGGAGACAATGTGATGGACATGGGCGTAGGTCTCCAGCGCCATCATTTCATCGACATGCACGCTGCCGGGCAGGCACACGCGGCCAAGGTCGTTGCGCTCCAGGTCGATCAGCATGACGTGCTCGGCGCGCTCCTTGGGATGGCCCATCAGCTCGGCCTGCAACGCCGCATCGGCGGTGCTGTCGGCGTCGCGGCGGCGGGTGCCGGCAATCGGCCGTGTTTCGACTTCGCGGCCATTAATTTGTATCAGGCGTTCGGGCGAGCTGCTCAGCACGCTGAAATCACCCAGCCGCACGCTGCCGGCAAAGGGGCTGGGATTGTGGGCGCGCAAGGCCTGATAAACCGCCGTCGCTTGTGGCACGGTGGCGTAGTCTGCGCGCCACTCGCGCGACAGGTTCACCTGAAACACGTCGCCGTCGAGAATATATTCGTGGATACGCGCCAATGCCGCCTTGATGTTCACGGCGGAATCGACATGCGTGGTGGTTGGTGTGGGCACCGCGCCATGTTCCGGAGCGTGGGCGCCGGTTTCGCGCAGCGCAGTCTCCAATGCATCGACATCCGCCGCCGGCGTACCGGCCTCGGCCACCAGCGTGAGTTGCTGCGTGGCATGCTCCCGAATCACCGCCGCGCGGCACCGCAGCGCCACGGCATCCGGTGCGTTGTCGCCAAAGCTTCGGTGCGGCACGCGCCGCTCCACCTGGCTGGCCAGTTCGTAGCCCAAGAACAGCATCCAGCCGCCAACAAACGGCAAGTGTTTCGCTGCCTGGGTGACCGTCTGCGTGGTTTCGGACGCAACCCAAGCATCAAGCGCAGGCAAAAAATCCGCCTGGCTTGCAGATGCGCCCGGCCCCGACAACACGCCGCCACGCAACTCCAACCGCTCGCCCGGCAAAGCAAACAACACGTCATAGCGCGCCTGCCGCGTGCCATGCGCAACGCTTTCCAGCAAGCCGGGGAATTGGGCCGGCGCCGCGAAATGCGCAGCCAGCAATGACAAGTCGAACGCTAGCGGCCGGGTAATCATCGGCCGCGCCAATGGTGCATGGGCGTTATTTGTAGCGCTGGAACACCAGCGAGCCGTTGGTGCCGCCAAAGCCGAAACTGTTGCTCAGCACGGCATCAACCTTGGCGTCGCGGGCGGTATGCGGCACAAAGTCCAGGTCGCAGCCTTCGTCCGGGTTGTCCAAGTTGATCGTCGGCGGCAGCACGCCATCACGGATGGCCAAGATGCTGAATATCGCCTCCAGCCCGCCCGCGGCGCCCAGCAAATGGCCGGTGACCGACTTGGTCGAACTCACTGGCACCTTGGCAGCCGCATCACCCAGCAGACGCTTGAGCGCCAGGGTTTCGGCCAGATCACCGGCGTGAGTGCTGGTGGCGTGGGCATTGATGTAGTTGAGGTCTGCAGCGTTGAGCCCAGCGTCCTTGAGCGCAGCGCTCATGCCACGGAACGCGCCGTCGCCATCTTCCGACGGCATGGTCACATGGAACGCATCGCCACTCATGCCGAAACCGGTCAGCTCGGCATAGATATGTGCGCCGCGGGCCTTGGCATGTTGTTCCGATTCCAGCACCAGCACTGCAGCACCATCGGCCAACACAAAACCGTCCCGGTCTTTATCCCATGGCCGGCTGGCGGCAGCAGGGTCGTCGTTGCGGGTGCTCATGGCGCGTACGGCGCAAAACCCGGCCATGCCCATGGGTGTGCAGCCGGCCTCGGCGCCGCCGGCGATCATGGCGTCGGCATCGCCGTAGGCAATCATGCGCGCCGCTAGGCCAATGCTATGCACCGAGGTTGCGCAGGCCGACACACTGGCCAGGTTCGGCCCCTTGGCGCCCAGCGCCATCGACACCTGCCCCGAGACCATGTTGATGATCGAGGACGGCACAAAAAACGGCGAGACCTTCTTGATCGACTGTGTTTCGTTAAGGATGACGGCGTATCGCTCGATGGTGCCAATGCCGCCAATGCCGGAGCCGATGGATACGCCGATGCGGTCGGCATCCAGCGCAGCAATGTCGAGGCCGGCATCATCGACGGCCGACTTGGCCGCACCCATGCCGTAGTGCAGGAAGGTATCGGTGCGCCGCTGCTCTTTCTTGTCCATCACCGCATCGGCATCAAAGCCTTGGACGGTGCCGGCGATCTTCGTCGGAAAGTTGCTGACGTCGAAATGCTCGACCGCGCGGATACCGCTGCGGCCTTCGCAGACGTTCTGCCATGCCGTATCCAGCGTGCTGCCGACCGGCGAAACCAGGCCCATGCCCGTGATGACGATACGTTGGCGCATAGTGCTGCCCTGCGTAATACGCGGCTAAGACTGAAAAACTGCCAAACGAAAACGGCCGGCATCAGCCGGCCGCCAGCTCCACAACGCAGCTTAGGCGGCGTCCGGAGCGTTGGTCTTGATGTAGGCCAAGACGTCGTTGAAGGTGACGATCTTCTCGGCTTCCTCGTCCGGGATGTCGATCTCGAACTCTTCTTCGAGGGCCATCACCAACTCGACCGTATCGAGCGAATCGGCGCCCAGGTCATCAACAAACGAGGCATCGGGAGTGATCTGGTCTTCCGACACACTCAATTGCTCAGCAATGATTTTTTTGACTTTGTCGTCGATTCCGCTCATTTGCGCGTGGCTCCATAAATGTCGAACAGGTGTTTTGCATCGGGGCAAAACACGCGCCCCGCCAGCGTTTGGTGGCTGGCCGGTCACGCGGTGTTTACACCGCTTGGCTGCATTGTAGTGAAAGGCTGCCGGGGCTGCCACCACTTTGCCGATGTGTGGCCAATTACGGTCAGCCCATGTACAGGCCGCCGTTCACGTGCAGGGTTTCACCGGTAATGTAACCCGCTTGCGGGCTGCACAAAAAACTGACCGCCGCAGCGATGTCATCGACGGCGCCAAGGCGGCCCAAGGCGATGCGCTCCAGCATGCCGGCGCGTGTGGCTTCGTCCAGGTTGGCGGTCATATCGGTGTCGATAAAACCGGGTGACACCGTGTTGACGGTAATGCCACGCGAACCGACTTCCTGCGCTAGCGAGCGCGAAAAGCCAAGCAGCCCGGCCTTGGCCGCGGCGTAATTGGCCTGCCCGGCATTGCCCGAACTGCCGACCACCGAGCCGATGTTGACGATGCGCCCGCTGCGCGCCTTCATCATGCCGCGCAACACCAACTTGCTCAGGCGGATAGCGCCGGCGAGGTTGGCGGCGAGCACGTCGGCAATGTCGTCGTCGCTCATGCGCAGCAACAAATTGTCGCGGGTGATGCCCGCGTTGTTGACCAGCACGGCGGGCGCGCCATGTTCGGCAGTGATGCGTTTGATGACGTCGGCGCATTGCTCGGCGTCAGTCACGTTCAGCGCCAAGCCGCCGCCGTGCTCGCCCAATCCCTCGGCTATCGCCGCCGCGCCGGAATCGCTGGTGGCCGTGCCGGCAACAAAAAAACCATCGGCCAGCAAGCGTTTTGCAATACCTTGGCCGATGCCACGGCTGGCGCCTGTGACCAGTGCTACGGGTCGAGAGTCGCTCATATTCACGTCCTAAATCCTTGAAATTCTCAGTTCGAAACTGACTCGATTGCCGCAGCAAGCTGATCCGGCTCGCCCAGCGGCATGGCAGTGTGGCTACGGTCAATACGCTTGCTCAAGCCGCACAACACTTTGCCCGGGCCGCATTCCAGAAATGTTCTCGCGCCGCGCTTGGTCATCGCCTGCACGCTGGCAACCCATTGCACCGGGTTGTAGAGCTGTTCGATCAGCCAACTGCGGATTTGCTCCGGGTTATCCGTGGGTTCTGCAGTGACGTTATGAATCACGGGAATGCATGGCGCCACAAGCTCAACATCGGCCAGCGCGGCACGCAATGCATCGGCTGCCGGGCGCATCAAGCTGGAATGCGCTGGCACGCTCACCGGGATGCGTGTTGCCAAGCGCGCACCTGCAGGCCGCGCCGCCGCAATCGCACGCTCAACCGCCGCGGCGTCACCGGCAATCACCACTTGCCCGGGCGCATTGAAGTTAACGGCCTCGAGCACCTGCCCTTCAGCTTGCGCGGCACATAATTTGCGCACGCCATCGTCATCCAGGCCAATTACCGCGGCCATGGCGCCTGCGCCATCTGGCGCTGCATCACGCATGGCCTGGCCGCGCAATTGCGCCAAACGCGCGGCGTCGGCCAGTTGCAGGCACCCGGCGGCAACCAGCGCGGGGTACTCGCCCAAAGAATGCCCGGCAAGCACCGCGGGGCGCGCATCGGTTTGGTCACACCAGGCCGCCCAAACCGCCGCATCAGCCGCCACCAACACTGGCTGGGTCATCTCGGTGGCATTGAGCTGGTCGGCCGGGCCGTCAGCCATCAGGCTAGCGATATCCAGGCCCGTCGCCTCGCTCGCTGTAGCAACCGCCTCCTGCGCTGCAGTGCTGCCGGTCAGTAAATTCTGCAGCATGCCCACACTTTGTGAACCCTGGCCGGGAAAAATCATTGCAAACGACATGAATTAATCTCCCTTATTATCTGTTTTAGCGTGTATTTTTGCCTCGAATCGGCTGAACAACAGCAGCCACAATCCGCCGCCAATCGCACCGCTAAAGTGCGACCATGTGAGCACCTCGGCGCCGATTGCGGTGGTGTCCGAGATGACGCCACCGCCGAATTCCTCCCACAACAGCTTACCCACCAGATACAGCAAACAGCCAATCGGGATCAGTTCGCCGCGGCGTGCCAGTGGCCACAGTCCGATGACAAAAAAGCCATGTTGCGCGCCCGACAAGCCCACATACCAGCCTGTTTCGGGCGAGAACCAGTGAATGCCCAGCCCCACGCACAAGCTCAACCATAAAAGCCGCGCACCCCACC
The DNA here is from genome assembly GCA_018222345.1 of bacterium. Lineage (GTDB taxonomy): Bacteria > Pseudomonadota > Gammaproteobacteria > Nevskiales > OUC007 > JAAFAL01. The sequence continues at coordinate 19,605 of JAAFAL010000029.1, read as the reverse complement.
AGCGCAACGGAAGCCGCTCGGCGCACAACAGCACGAGGATGAACAGGCCAATCTCGTTGAGCAGCAGGTGATACCAGCCCACGTGAACCAAATTGCCTGTGAGCAGTCTCCACCATTGCCCCGCGTCGATGGCGGCGCGGTCGTAGCGCAGCAGTTCGCGGCCCAAATCACCGAGCAGCGCTGTCAGCAAAATCAGCAAGGCCATCAGGCCTGGGCCTAGCCATTCTTGCCAAGCGCCATCGCGCGGTGTGGCCAAGGCCTTTGGTAGAATTTGCACCATCAACAACTACAGATCAAAACGCCCCATGACTCCCTACTCTAACGCCCATGCCAGCCGCGGTTTTACGCTCATCGAAGTCATGGTGGTGCTGGTCATCCTGGGCGTACTGATTGGCCTGGTGGCCCCCAATGTGCTGGGCGAGCCGGAGAAAGCGCGCATTGTCGCAGCCAAGACCGACATCCGCACCATCGAGGGCGCGCTGCAGCGCTACAAGCTCGAAAACTACAACTACCCCAGCACCCAGCAGGGTTTGGCGGCCTTGGTCTCGCAGCCATCTGGCGAGCCGCCGGCGCGCAACTGGGCCGGCCCCTACCTCAAGCAGGTGCCCAACGACCCCTGGCAGAACCCGTATCAATACCTGTCGCCCGGCGTGAAGGGCGAAGTTGATATCTACAGCCTAGGCCGCGACGGCCGCCCTGGCGGCACCGGCCCGGATGCCGACATTGGCAACTGGAACGTTGACGGCCAATAAGCGCCTGCCGATTCGTGCGGCGACCCGACAAACCGGCTTTACCTTATTGGAGCTGGTCGTCGTCCTGTTGCTGGTTGGCATCGTACTGGGCCTGGCGACAATCACGATAACTGCACGCCCGGCCGACAATGTGCTCAAGGAAGAAGCCACGCGCCTGCACGAATTGACGCAGTTGGCTGCCGAAACGGCCATCATTTACGGCGACATCATCGGCATGCTGGTCGGGCCGCGCGAGTACGGCTTTGTCGTCGCCACAGACGCCGGCTGGCAAGCGCTGCCCGATGATGTGTTCCGCCCGCGCACCTTGGGCGACGAGTACACGCTGGAGCTGTATGGCCAAGGCTTGGCAGACGCCGACAACACCCTGCCGGTGAACAAGAAAGATGACGACGATGAGCGCGACGACGACGCCCCCATCAACCCGCAGATCGTCTTCTTGGGCACTGGCGAGGCGACGCCTTTTGAAACCGTACTGGCCCACGACGACACCGATGTCACCTACAAGATGACTACCAGCATCACCGGCAAGGTCGAACTGGAGCGCGTGCAGCCTGATGTCTATTAGAAATGCACAGGCCGGATTTACGCTGATTGAGGTGCTGGTGGCCCTGGCCGTCGTGGCCGTGGCGCTGGCGGCCACCTTGTTCAGCGCCAGCCAAAGCGCGGCATCGGCCGCACAATTCCGCGACCTGACGCTGGGCAACGTCATCGCGCGCAACACCGCCATCGAATTTCAATTGCGCACCGACTGGCCCAAGACTGGCACCAGCGACGGCGACGTGGAAATGGCCGGCGGCGACTGGCGCTGGGAAGCCGAGGTGATTGAAACCGCCGACGAAAACCTGCGCCGCGCCAACATCGATGTGTTCAAGATGGGCGGCGATGAGCCACGGCGCGTGAGTAGCCTGAGCGTGTTCCTGCCCGAGCCCTCATGAGCATGCCCGAGCACAATACGCATCAGGCAGGCTTCACCCTGCTGGAACTACTGGTCGCCATCGGCGTGTTTGCCGTGTTCTCGCTGATGGCTTACGGCGGTTTGGGCGAAGTGTTGAAAACACAATCAGCCGTCGAGGCCTCGGCTGAACAGACGCGCGAATTGCAGATGGCGCTGTTTCGGCTGGAGCAGGACATTGAACAAACGCGGCTACGGCCGATTGTTGATCAATTTGGCGACCCTGTTCGCGCCTTTCACTTGGCGCAGGATTACATCTTGGGGTTTACACGCGGCGGACGCCTCAACCCGATGGGCCGGCCAGTTAGTAGCCTGCAGCGTGTGGGCTACTACCTCCAGGACGAAACGCTAATTCGACGCGCTTGGCCAGTACTCGACCTTGCGCAAGGCACCGAGCCGATTGAAACCGACTTGCTGGAAGGCGTGGTCGATATCCGCTGGCGCTTTCTCGACGACCAGGACGAGTGGCAAACCGAATGGCCTATCGCCAACGCTAGTTCTGGCGTGTCGAACGAAGACGCCCGCCCGCCCAAAGCCGTAGAACTCCGCCTCGAAACAAAGCGCTGGGGCGAGTTGCGCATGCTCTATCGCATTGCCACCGGAGAAGTACAGCCTGTGTATGTGCCGCAGAACAATCAGCCGGGCCAGCCACAAACCAGCGCGGACGAGCTGACATGACGGGCCGACGCAAACAACAAGCCGGTGTGGCGCTACTCACTGCATTGTTCATCGCCGCGCTGGCATCCATCGCGGCGGTCGCGTTGGTAGCCAAGCAAAATGTCGCCTTTCACCGCACCGAAACCCTGCAACGCAGCCAGCAGGCTTGGTTTGTTGCGCGCGGCGCGGCCGATTGGGTAAAAACCCTGCTGGAAACCGACGCGCAAGACAACGACGTCGATTATTTTGGCGAGTTCTGGGCCCAGCCGGTGGACTACTTGCCGGTCGATAACGGCGTGCTCAGCGGCCGCGTGCTCGACCAGTCGGGCAAGTTCAACCTCAACAATATGGCCGCGCCCGACCCCGATGGCACGCGTAGCATCGAAATTTTCAAGCGCCTGATCCGCAACCTGGACGACCTGCAGGGCGTTGACCCCGACGCCATTGTCTCCGCCATCCTCGACTGGATCGATGCCGACGCCGAGACACGCTTCCCCGGCGGCGCCGAAGATGGCATCTACCTGAGCAAATCGCCGGCCTACCGCGCCGCGAACCGCGAGTTTGTCAGCGTCACCGAGTTGCGCCTGGTCGAAGGCATCACGCCCAAGCTGTATGCGCAATTGGCGCCGCTGGTCACCGCCCTGCCCGAGTTCTCGCTGATCAACATCAACACGGCGGACGAAAAACTGCTGTACGCGCTGGCCGAGAATCCATCACCCAGCGACATCGCCAGCTTTGTCGAAATTCGCAATGAAGAACCCGCGGAAGATCCGCGCCAGATCACCGAAGATGCCCTGCTCGGCCCCGGCGTCGATGCCAATGGGCTGGGCGTGCAGTCGTACTTTTTCCTGCTCGAGGGCGAAGCCAACATTGGCAGGGGCCGCGTGCGGCTGTACAGTTTGTTGTATCGCAGCACCAGCGGTGACGTGAAAGTCATCGCACAAAGCCGGGACGCTTTTTAGCTGCCGAATCAATCAATATTTCGTGCGTAGTACTTTCCGAATTCATTTAAGCGGCACACTGCCTGCCGACCCCGCCACTTGGCAGGTGGTCGAGCCCGGCATGGTCGATCCGCGCGTGCATTACGGCAGCCTGGGCCAGGCGCTTGATGCCATCGAAGCGCTGGAGCCGGCGCCGCGTGTCGAGGCCTATATCCCCGGCGAAAACGCGCTGACCACTAGCGTCAAATTGCCCATGCGCCAGCGCGCCAAGCTGCTGCAGGCCATCCCCTACGCGCTGGAAGAACAACTGGCCGACGACGTTGACCACCTGCATTTTGCAGCCGGCCATCGCCACGCCGATGGCAGCATGCCAGTCATTGCCATTGCCCGTGACGCCCTGCGCGCAGCAATCGACGTGTTCGAGGATCGCGACATCCTCGTCGAAGGCCTGTATGCCGACACCGCCTGCGTGCTGGGCCCAGTGGCCGAAGCCGAAACAGCCCTGCGCGTGGTGCTCGACGGCGAGCGCTTGATTGTGGCGCAGGCCGGCGTAGCGCCCGTCGTGCTAGACAACAGCATGAGTGCGCTGGTGAGCGAGCAAGCCGCTGCACATGACGGAGATATTGTCGTGATTGCTGTCGGCGACGCGCAGGCGCCCGACGAACTACCCGAACCCGCCCGCCGCGTGAGCGACTTGCTGGTGCTGCTGGGCGAAACACCGGCCAGCGAGCAGATCAACCTGCGCCAGGGCGACTTCCGCACCGCCAGCGACCTAGAAGGCTGGTGGCGCCCATGGCAAGCTGCTGCGGCGCTGGCCGGCGTGCTGTTCCTGCTTGGCGTCGTTTATCAGGTGTTGGATCGCAATCAACTGCGCAGCGAATTGATCGCCTTGCAAGACGCCAACGCGGCGGAATTTCAGGCCTTGTTTCCGTCGCAAACACGCATCGTGGATTTGGGCCTGCAGCTCGACCAACAACTCGACCGCCTGCGCGGCGACGGCGCCAGCACCGGCCTGCTCTACCTGCTCGACCAAACGCGGCAAGCGTTTGGCGATGCGCCCGAATTTTCCATCAGCGAGTTTCAATACCGCGACGGTGACCTGTATCTGAGCCTGGAAGGCAAGGACACGCAAACCTGGGAAGCGCTACAAAAGCGCTTTCAGGCGCAACCCGGCATCAATGCTGACGTGCAATCGGCCAATGCGGGCACCGATGGCCTCAAGGTTCGCCTCAAGCTGACGGCGGCAAGCGCATGAATGCCCAACTGCAACAATTGCGCGAGCGCTTCGACGCCCTGGCCCCGCGCGAGCGGCTGATGGTCACCGTAGCGGCTATCGTGGTTGGTGTGGCGCTGCTCTACCTGGCCATCTGGCAGCCGCTGCAACAATCCCGCGCCGACCTGCGCAATGCACTGGCCAGTGAACGCGCACTGGCAAGCCGCATTGTCGCGGCGAAAGCCGAAGTAGCAGCACTGCGCGGCGGCAATACGCCCACCCAGGGCACCAACCGCTCGCTGCTCGCCATCGTCGATCAGTCCGGCCGCGCCATCGGCCTGGGCCAAGGCATTCGCGGCGTTACGCCCGACGGCGACAACCGCGCCCGCGTACGACTGGACAACGTCGCGTTCGACGACACCGTGCGCTGGATGGACCAGTTAGAGAACCGCTACGGCGTCGCTGTACAAACCGCCGATGTCAGTGCCAAAGACAAACCCGGCCAGATTGAAGCCCGCATTGCGGTGACCCGATAAATGATCATGCGTATCGCCATTGGCGTTCTGGCCTTTGTCATTGGCCTGGCGCTGTTTTTGCCCGCGCGCACAGTTGTGGGCTGGGCTGGCGACACGGGCGATGTCGGCCTGCACGACGTCAGCGGCACCAGCTATCGCGCGCACGTCGATAGCGTCACCTACAAAGGCGTCGTGGCTGCTACCGACGTGCAATGGCAGTGGCAACCCAGCCGCCTGTTGCTTGCACGCGGCGCCGGGCATGTCACGGGCAATGTCACGGGCAATGTCGCGGGTGGTCTGGTCGAGGCGGATGTGGCTGCCACACCGACGGGCACCTACCTCGTCAATGACCTGCGCGGCGTATTTGCACTGGCTGACGTGCTGGAAGTCGCCAACCTGGCCGGTGTCGGCATCACTGGCGACGTCGGCCTGAACATCGCCAAGCTGCGTGCCAAGGGCGAGGCCATCACCGACATCGATGGCCAGATCGACGCCATCGACCTTGCCTGGCGCTTTGGCAACAAACGTTATGCGCTGGGCAATTTCAGCGCTGTCGCACGCATGGAAGACGGCGTGGTCGTGGCCGATGTCAACGATGCCGATGGCCCCGTGGCCGCCGAGGGCGAACTGCGGTTCGACCCCACTGCGCGCACCTGGCAGTTCAACGGCCGGGTCAAGCCCCGCAGCAGCGCCGACCCCGTGCTGGTCAACCTGATGAGTGGTGGCCTCGGGCGTGCCGGCGCTGATGGTTGGTTCTCACTCAAACGCTCCGGCAGGATTTAGCCGTGTTTCGCGACGACTTTGTGCCGCGCGTCACTGTAGCGGCCATTGCCGAGCGTGATGGCAAATTCCTCATGATCGAGGAAACCGTCAGTGGCAAGCTGTGCATCAATCAGCCTGCCGGGCATTGGGACCGTGGCGAAAGCCTGGCCGAAGCCGCCGCCCGTGAAGCCCTGGAGGAGTCCGGCTACCAGTTCACGCCGCTAGGCCTGGTTGGCATTTATACCTGGACGCGGAAAGACAAAGACCGCACGTTCGTTCGTTTCTGTTTCCACGGCGAAGTCTCAAACCAACCCGTCAGCGACAAACTCGACGATGGCATCGAGCGTGCCATTTGGATGACCCGCGACGAAGTGGCTACCGAGGCGAAAAAGCCAGGCCGAATCCGCAGCCCGATGGTGCTTGCAGGCATTGATGCCTACCTGGCTGGCACGCGCCTGCCACTGTCGGCGGTGTCTTTAATCACGTGAGCGCTCAGCGCGTCATCGTCGGCCTGTCCGGCGGTGTGGACTCGGCCGTGACCGCCTTGCGCCTGCAACAGGCCGGCCACGATGTCGAAGGCCTGTTCATGTTCAACTGGGCCGAGGACGAGGCCGGCTATTGCAACGCCGCCGAAGACTTCCAAAGCGCCCAGGCCGCCGCCAATGTGCTCGGCATTCCGCTGCATCGCGCCGACTTCTCGGCTGAATACCGCGAGCGCGTGTTCCAGGGCTTCCTCGACGAATACGCCGCCGGCCGCACCCCGAACCCCGACCTGCTGTGCAACCGCGAGGTCAAATTCAAGGCGTTCCGCGACTACGCCTTACGCTTGGGTGCCGATCTCGTCGCCACCGGCCATTACGCCCAAGTCGTCGATGGCCTGCTGCACCGTGCCGCCGATGAGAACAAGGATCAGACCTATTTCCTGGCCGCTGTGCCAACCGAGGGATTCCAGCAGGTCACATTCCCGCTGCACGACCTGCCCAAGCCACAGGTACGCGAGCTAGCCGAAGCCGCAGGCCTGCCCAACCACGCCCGCAAAGACAGCACCGGAATCTGCTTTATTGGCGAGCGTGACTTCAAGCAATTCCTCAAGGGCTATCTGGGCACACAACCAGGCGACGTCATTAGCGATACTGGCAAGCTGCTCGGCCGTCATGAAGGCCTCGCATTCCACACCATAGGCCAGCGCAAAGGCTTGGGCATTGGCGGCGTGCAAGGCGCGCCTGAGGCGCCGTGGTTTGTTTGCGCCAAAGACACCGCCAGCAACAGCTTGCTGGTGACACAGGACAAGCAACACCCCGGCCTGGCGGCCAAGTCACTGACGACACTAGCGCCGAACTGGATTGGCCCGCCACCCGAACTACCGGCGCGTTTGCAAGGGCGTATCCGCCATCGGCAAGCGCTGCTGGATTGCACAGTCTCTAAGCGTGGCGATGGTCTTCGTGTGGACTTTGACGAACCGCCGTGGGCCATCGCGCCGGGCCAATTTGTGGTGCTTTACGACGGCACGCGATGTTTGGGTGCGGCGGTCATCGACGCGGCGGTCATCCCAAGTTAACTGTCATTGCGAGCGCCGAAGGCGCGCGGCAATCTCTGCAACGGAGCCGCCAGCGTGACGAGATTGCCGCGGTCGCTGCGCTCCCTCGCAATGACAGCTCCCCTGATTGGGGGGAGTGAGCGGAATCAAGGCGGAGCACAGCTTCGGTAGGTTCCGCTCCGCCCCCCTTGGCTCAAAGTGGAGTCTCAAATTTGCTGTCATTGCGAGCGCCGAAGGCGCGCGGCAATCTCGTAACGTTGGCAACTCGTGACGAGATTGCCACGGCCCTCGCTTCGCGACGGCCTCGCAATGACAATTGGAAAAACCAATGATTCGCAGCGTTATACTCGGTAGTCCGACTTCCAGACACGCTGCGCCACACCCGCAGCCCATCCAGACAAGCACGGAGCGCTTAGCATGACCGACAGTTTTTCAGCCCGCACACAACTCGAAGCCGGGGGCAAAACCCTCGATTACTACAAGCTAGGGGCGCTGGAGGCCGACCACAACGTCAGCCGGCTGCCCTACTCCATCAAGGTGCTGCTGGAAAACCTGCTGCGCAATGAAAACGGCGTCGATGTCACCGTAGATGACATCAAAGCGGTGGCCGACTGGGACGCCAAGGCCGAGCCGACGCAGGAGATCGCGTTTACTCCCGCCCGCGTCATCCTGCAAGACTTCACCGGCGTGCCAGCCATTGTTGACCTGGCCGCCATGCGCGACGCCATGGGCAAGCTGGGCGGTGACCCAAACAAGATCAACCCGCTGTCGCCGGCCGAACTGGTCATCGACCATTCAGTCATGGTCGATCACTACGGCACCGACGATGCCATGGACCTGAACGGCAAGATCGAATTCCAACGCAACAAGGAGCGTTACGGCTTTTTGCGCTGGGGCCAAGGCGCGTTCGACAACTTCAAGGTGGTGCCGCCCGAAACCGGCATCGTCCATCAGGTCAATCTCGAGTACCTCGCCCGCGTCATCTTCGACCGCGATGGCATGGCCTACCCCGACACCGTGGTGGGCACCGACAGCCACACCACCATGATCAACGGCGTTGGCGTGCTCGGTTGGGGCGTGGGCGGCATCGAAGCCGAAGCCGCCATGCTTGGCCAGGCCATCACCATGCTCATCCCTCAGGTTGTGGGCTTCAAGCTCAGCGGCAAACTGCCGGAAGGCACCACCGCCACCGATTTGGTGCTCACCGTGGTCGAAATGCTGCGCAAGAAGGGCGTGGTGGGCAAATTCGTCGAGTTCTTCGGCGATGGCCTGGCCGACCTACCACTGGCCGACCGCGCCACGATTGCGAACATGGCGCCGGAATATGGCGCAACCTGTGGCATCTTCCCGATTGACGGCGAGACCATCAATTACCTCAAGCTCACCGGCCGCCCGCAGGAGCAACTCGACCGCATCGAGGCCTACGCCAAGGCGCAGGGCATGTGGCGTGTCGATGGCGAACCGGATGCCGAATACACCGACGTGCTGGAACTGGACATGGGTACGGTCGAGCCCAGCCTGGCCGGCCCCAAACGCCCGCAGGACCGTGTGCTGCTGAGCGAAATGGGCCAGATGTACCAGCGCGAGGTCAAGCAGTTTGTTGACCAGCGCAGCAGCAAGTCAGCCAGCGAAGCGCGCATGGAAGGCGAAGGTGGCGGCGGCGTTGCCGTCGGCAGCGACCACGCCGCCGGCGAAGCGCCAGTCAGTTACAAAGGCGAAGACTTCATGCTCAAAGACGGCGCCGTGGTCATCGCCGCCATCACCAGCTGCACCAACACATCCAACCCCGCAGTGCTCATCGGCGCCGGCCTGCTGGCCCGCAATGCGCGCGAGAAAGGCCTGAAGGTGAAGCCCTGGGTCAAGACTTCGCTGGCGCCCGGCTCGCAAGTTGTGACCGACTACCTCAAAAAAGCCGGCCTGATGGACGACCTGGAAGCACTGGGCTTCCACGTGGTGGGCTACGGTTGCACCACCTGTATCGGCAACTCCGGCCCCCTGCCCGAGCCCATTAGCAAAGCAATCACCGAACATGACCTGGTGGCGACCAGTGTGCTCAGCGGCAACCGCAATTTCGAAGGCCGCGTGCACTCCGAAGTGCGCATGAACTTCCTCGCCAGCCCGCCATTGGTGGTGGCCTACGCGCTTGCGGGCTCGGTCATCAACAATCTGACGGACACTGCCCTGGGCACCGACGCTGATGGCAACGACGTGTTCCTGAAAGACGTGTGGCCCACCAGCAAAGAGATCAACGAACTGATCGCCAGCAGCCTGTCCAGCGACATGTTCGAAAGCCGCTACGGCGAGGTTTATGAAGGCGATGCCCGCTGGCAGGGCATCGAAACTCCGGCCGGCAACCAGTACAAGTGGGACGACAGCAGCACCTACGTGCAAAACCCGCCCTACTTCACCGATATGGGGCCGGACGTAGCCGAGATTGCCGAAATCAAGGGCGCGCGTTGCCTGGCATTTTTGGGCGATTCCATCACCACGGACCACATCAGCCCCGCGGGCAACATCGCCGGCGACAGTCCCGCCGGCGAATACCTGCAAAGCAAAGGCGTGGAACCCACTGATTTCAATAGCTACGGCAGCCGCCGCGGCAACCACGAAGTGATGATGCGTGGCACCTTTGCCAACATCCGCTTACGCAATTTGTTAGCACCCGGCACCGAGGGCGGCTGGACGACCTTCCAGCCCGAAGGCGAGCAAATGACCATTTACGACGCCGCCATGAAGTACCAAAGCAACGGCACGCCGCTGGTCGTTGTCGCCGGCACCGAATACGGCACTGGCTCGTCCCGCGACTGGGCGGCCAAAGGCACCCAACTACTGGGCGTCAAGGCAGTCATCGTCAAAAGCTTCGAGCGCATCCACCGCAGCAATCTCGTCGGCTTCGGCGTGCTGCCGCTGCAGTTCAAGGATGGCGACGACGCCGAAAGTCTGGGCCTGAACGGCAAGGAAACCTACGACATCGACGGCCTTGAAAAAGGCGCCAAGTCAGTTACGGTTAAAGCCACTGGCGAAGATGGCGAGACCAAGACCTTCGAAGCAAAGGTGCGCATCGACACGCCCAAAGAGTGGGAGTACTACCAGAACGGCGGCATCCTGCACTACGTGTTGCGGGATTTGGCTAAAGCGGCGTAAACCCCTCACCCGCCATCGATAGTCGATGGCGGCCTCTCCCACTGGGAGAGGCGAATACGCTTCCCCCCTTGCGGCGACTGTCGCACGGGGGAATGTCGATTAGCCCGAGTGAAAGCGGCGAATATCCTTCTCCCTTGGGGAGAAGGTGGCCGCAGGGCGGATGAGGGGAACTCCGGCTCATGTTGTCACCGTGGCCGTGGCTACCCACAATGACAAACATGACACCCTCAAAGACTGAAAATGCGTGACATTCAACGATCGAATAGTCGTATCGACGTTTCACCTGGCGAATCGGTGAGGATTCTCCGCCAACTGCAAGATTTGTCGTAGTGCGAACTTGCCGACCTGAGCGGAATCGCCCAATCCACGATTTCCGCCATCGAGAATGATCGGATTCGGCTCGGTGTGGAACGAGCAAAGCAACTTGCTCGTGCGCTGAACTGCCATCCCGCAGTGTTGGTTTTTCCGGGATGGGAACCGGGCCGTGCTGCCGCATAGATGGACCACTAGGTGCCAACGGCCACCAACTGCTTAATCTCTGGCAAAGCGCGCTCTGCAGCCTCGCGCCCTTTGTCCACGCATTCATCGAATCGCGTGAAATCTCCCCAGAAGACTTCGCTGGTGTCCACTTGGATCACCAGATCCGCTGCGCGCAATTTCAGCGACTTGAGCCGGTGTTTTGAAATATCCGCAGCACGCATAGCGACCTCGTAGCTGCCGTTGAGCACTTGTAGCGGTGGAAGCTGCGGCGTGACATCGACGCCGATCACGATATCGGCACCCATGGCCCGGACACGATCACAGGGCACAGGATTGACGACACCACCATCCATCAGTTGCCGCCCACCCTGCTCCACGGCCGGAAACACGCCCGGGATGGCGCAGCTCGCCATCACCGCTTCGATCAACGGCCCCTGCTCCAGAACAATCTCTTCGCCGGTGTCCAGGTCAAAACACACCACAGCCAGCGGGATCATGGCATCTTCGATATTGACCGGCGGCACCAGAAACGCCACGTTGCCGTGCAAGGTCTGCTTGTCAAACAGCGACTCACGTGCCATCGATGTGGCCAGCACCGCGCCTTTAGCCAAGCGCACACGCAATTTGTCGTAGATGGTGTTGCGGCTTTCTTCGCTCTGCTTCAGGTAGCCCAACTTGGTGTTGTCGTAGAGGTCTGAGTTCAGATAGTTCTGAACGTGGGTGAGATTCGGCACCAATTTGGGCCGAAACGCATACATCGCCCCGATCGCCGCACCAACACTGGAGCCTGCGATGAAATCGGGCGTGAGCCCCTCTCGCTCCAGTACTTCCAACACACCCAAATGGGCAAAGCCGCGCACACCGCCGCTGCCCAGTGCCAGACCAATTGTTGGTTCAGAATGCAATTGCCTGTCCTATTCCCGACTGCGGTCAGAGAAGCATGAATCACGTGAATTACGGAATTTTCGAATTATGGAGACACCGCACGATTTACACCAATTCAATGTTGTCCATTATCGTTCGCCTGACTGCTTTATCCGAAGCCCTATCTTCCACCTTTGCCTGCCACTGTGACCTGAGCTAAGCACCGCGCTACTATGCGTTGAATCACGAATCCACCATCGCGGAGTGACTCATGCCGGTGAGCCTCCGTGATTAACAGTGTGCCCTGGGAATTAAATGTGTTTACCAATTGCCAATAGGACTTTGTGCGCAGGAATCGCGATGCTCTGCGTCAGTGCTGTTTTGTTGGCGGCTTGCGGTTCTTCATCCCGTCCAGATGGCAGTGCCGAGGCAGTTACGGATCCATCATCATGCGACAGTACGCAGACGCGGAACTGGCTGGGTGCCTGGGCAAATGCGCCATCCCTGGCCGAGGTTGAGCATGCCGACCAAACGTTACGCATCATTATTAGCCCGCGGTTTTTTGGTGACACCACCCGCATTCAACTCAGCAATCGGTTCGGCACCCAGCCCGTTACGTTTTCCAGTGTTTACATTGGCAAGCACGCTGGGGCAGGCAGCTTACTTGCGGGCTCAAACCACCGGCTTACGTTCGACTGTGCTGACTCAGTCACGTTAGCTGCTGGCGAAGAGCGGCTCAGTGATCCGATTTCTTTTACTTTTGATAGTTTCGAAGAGCTCGCGGTGAGCATGCATGTGGACGGCGTCAGCGGCGGTAGCAATGAACACCGGCGCGGCTTGCAAACGTCGTATGTGGCGCCGTCGGAGGCTGGCGACGTCACGAATGAAACTGATGGCAGTGTTTTTTCCGAAACAACAACTGCCTCTTTTTTCGTCAACCGTATTGATGTGGTCGCTGCCGACAACGTTGGCGTGATCGTCGCATTCGGCGACTCGTTTACTGACGGCATTGTTACTACCGGTGGATCAACGCTGACGCCGGACCCGGCCATCATCGATCAAAACCTTCGCTACCCCGACATGCTGGCCCGCCGCCTGATTGCCGCTGGTTTGGGCAACCGCTTTTCGGTACTCAATATGGGTATTGGCGGCAATCGTTTGGTGTCCGACGCAATGCCGGGATTCCCTGCCTTTGGCATGAGCGGGCTCAACCGGTTGGCCATCGATGTGATTGATATGCCCGGGGTGACCGATGTGCTCTTGGAGCTTGGGGGTAACGATTTGGGCCTGGTACCACCCGCAACCAGCGATCAAGTCATCGCTGGCCTACAGACGGCCATTGAGCGGCTGCAGGCAGCCGACATCAACGTAATTTTGGTAACGCAGTTGCCCTGCTCTGGCGTGGTCACGCTGGGTGGCCACGGCACACCGACAGCCGTGGCTTTTCGCAATGAAATCAACGAATGGAGCCGCAACGAAAGCGCTGCGGATGTGCTGCTGGATTGGCACCCGATTGTGGGCGACCCGGCCAACCCCGATGCGTTGGCGCCGGAATTTGACAGTGGCGACCGGTTGCACCCCAATGTTGCGGGTTATCAGGCGTTGGCCGACGTCATTGATCTGAACGCTTTTCGGGGACCGCGATTATCGCAATAGTCCACTTAGTTCGACGAAATGGCTAAGTCACCGAATTGGCGACGATCCACCCACGATTCGACTCCACTCCGCCGTGGATTTCAGCAACCAGGCACGGATTCCCGTCCGCTACTCGCTGCTGCACGGCCTGCCAATCTGGGATAGGCAAGACACCGCAATCTTCGGCATTTAGCGGCGCCACAGCATAGTTTGGCGGCAAGGCACGCCAACTCGCATCGGTTGCAATCAAGCCGTCAATCTCATTCTCAGCGCACCACCATCCCAACTGCGGCGCATCAGAGCAGTTTTGCGGTAAGGCAGGCCGTTGTTTAGCCTTGAAGTCATCACGGTGTATGAACAGCCGTCCAGCCATCAGCGCGTGTGGTGCCACCGCGCCGATGCCCATCGACTCCAGCGCTTTGCGGCCGGGTTCGCTTGCCCCCAGCCGTAGCTGATGGCTATGCATGTGCAATGTTTTGAGGTCGAGCCTGTCACGCCCACGCGGGCCAACCCAATATTTGGGGTCAGTCGGATCGCCGCCACGGTAGAGGTATTGCTTGAAGGCGAGTTCCAGGTGCGTGACTGGTTCCGATGCTTCGGTACGCACCAGTAAATCGAAGGCACCAATGGTTCGCTGCGCATCCTGAACCTGCAGGTCGTGTGCGACTAGCTCAAGCCTGTGATCGGACTGGATTAACGCGACAAGCAAGGCTTCAAAATAGCGCCCGCTGCGGCGCTGCTTGAGCGCTGGCTCTAGCAACGCGTCGGGTATCACATCAATTGCCCCGGCATACCCATCCCGAAGCGCGCCAATGCACGCCTGCCCTATCCACCTGGCGCCATCGTGCGTGTGGTCTCGCACAATGGGCGAGTGCTCCAGTATCCAACGGAGGTCTCTTCGCGCACGGTCTGGGGTGATCGGCAGCGGTGTCATAGACCGGGGGCTAATCTGGATTGATGTTGATTGGGTTTGCTTGGCGGCGAATAGCGACTAGCGCGAAACAACGTATTGCAGCACCTCAACCACCTGCTCCACCGTCTGCGCCCAGCCCATGGCTGCACCATCCACTTCCTTGAGCGGATGAACAATACTTTCATCGTGCAGCGTGATGTAGGGCTTGCCCAGCGCGGCGCACTGGCCGGCGTCGAATGCGGCGTTCCATTGTTTGTATTGGTCACCAAACCGGATAACGGCGATGTCGCACTGCTCGATGAGTGTTTTGGTGCGGATGGCGTTCACCTTCGCACTTTGGTGGTCGCGCCAGTACCCGCTTGCGGTGTCGGCCAGGCCATCGCCGGCGGCATCGCTGGCTGCGTGGTCGGTGACGGCGGATGTGAATTCCACTGGCAGACCCAGCGCTTCGGCGCCTTGCTGGATTTGATTGCGCCAGTCTGTGTGGATTTCGCCGGAAAGATAGACCGTCCAGATCATTGTTTAACCCTGTTTTGTATGCATGAGATGGCTGTCGCCAGAAACAAAAACGGCTGGCAATTGGTTCAACTGCCAGCCGCCGCTGTCATATCAGTATTGAAAAAACGCCTTACATCGCCCGTGTGCTGCTGGGCAAGAATTTCGTCAACTGAATGCCCGCCACAGCGGACTTGTACTCGTCGGCATTGGGCGTGCGGCCCAGGATGGTGGACAACACAACAACCGGCGTGGATGCCAGTAGTGATTCGCCCTTGTTGCCGTCGGAATCATCCTCGACAACGCGGCCCTGGAACAAGCGTGTCGATGTGGCCATCACGGTGTCGCCTTTCTCGGCCTTTTCCTGGTTGCCCATGCACAAGTTACAACCGGGCCGCTCCAAGTACATGATGTTCTCGTACTTGGTGCGAGCGGTGTTTTTGGGCGCCGTGTCGTCGAATTCGAAGCCGGAATGCTTTTGCAGCACGTCCCAGTCGCCCTCTTCCTTCAACTCGTCGATGATGTTGTAGGTGGGCGGCGCGATCACCAGCGGTGCCTTGAACTCGATTGAGCCGGTTGCTTTTTCCAGATTACGCAGCATTTGCGCAACGATTTTCAGGTCGCCCTTGTGCACCATGCACGAGCCCACAAAGCCCAGGTCAACCTTCTTCTCGCCCTTGTAATACGACACCGGGCGGATGGTGTCGTGGGTGTAGCGGCGCGACACGTCGGCATTGTTGACGTCGGGGTCGGCAATCATCGGCTCGTCGATCAGGTCGAGATCGACGGTGAACTCGGCGTGGTACTTGGCATTGGCATCCGGGCTGAGCGCCGGGGTTTCGCCCGACTGAATGCCGGCGATGCGGTCATTCGCAATCTTGATCAGCCCGGCCAGCGTGCCGGCGGCGTTGTCCATGCCCTTGTCGATCATGATCTGGATGCGGCGCTTGGCCAGCTCCAATGATTCGATCAGCGTGGCATCTTCCGAGATACAGATCGCGGCCTTGGCCTTCATCTCGGCCGTCCAGTCAGTGAAGGTGAAGGCTTGGTCGGCCAGCAGCGTGCCCAAATGCACCTCGATGACGCGGCCTTGGAAGATGTTGTCGCCAAATTCCTTGAGCATTTGCGCCTGCGTGGCATGCACCACATCGCGGAAGTCCATGTGATCGCCCATCGTGCCCTTGAAGGTCACTTTGACCGACTCGGGGATCGGCATGTTGGCTTCGCCGGTGGCCAGCGCCAGCGCCACAGTGCCTGAGTCGGCGCCAAAGGCCACACCCTTGGACATGCGGGTGTGCGAGTCGCCACCGATGATGACGGCGCGGTCGTCAACCGTGATGTCGTTCAGCACCTTGTGGATCACATCAGTCAGCGCCGGATATTCGCCCTTGGGATCGCGCGCGGTGATCAGGCCAAACTTGTTCATGAAGCCCATCAGCTTGGGGATGTTGGTCTGGGCCTTGATATCCCACACCGACGCCGTGTGGCAGCCAGACTGGTAGGCACCATCGACCTTGGGCGAGATTACGGTGGCGGCCATGGCCTCCAGCTCTTGCACGGTCATCAGACCGGTGGTGTCCTGCGAGCCGACGATGTTCACATTCACGCGCACGTCGGAGCCCGCATGCAGCACAGTGCCGTCGGCCACGCCCACGGCATTGCGGTTGAAGATCTTTTCGACCGCGGTCAGGCCCTGGCCGGCGTGTGAGACTTCCTTGGACGGCGCATAGACCGTCGGCATATCCACACCCAGGGTCTCAGCGGCAAAGGTTTGAAGCTTCTTGCCAAACACGATGGCGTAGCTGCCACCGGCCTTGATGAACTCCAGCTTTTGCGGTGTGAACGAGTCGGCAATGTCCATCAGCTCCTGCTCGCCCGAGGCGTCGTACAGCTTCTTGGTCTTGGTGTTGATGGTCAGCACCGTGCCGGTATCAACCGAGTACTTTTGCTCCAGCACCGGGTCGCCGTTGGCGTCTTTGACGGTGTTGCCGTCGGCATCGACCTTCTTGGCCCAGTTCTTCAGATCGACCCCGATACCGCCGGTGACGCCTACGGTGGTCAAAAAGATCGGCGATGTGCCATTGGTGCCGCCGATGATGGGTGCGATGTTCACAAACGGCACGTAGGGGCTGCCCGGTTTGCCGGTCCACAACGCCACGTTGTTCACGCCGGACATACGCGAGCTGCCCACGCCCATGGTGCCTTTCTCAGCCACCAGCATCACGCGTTTGTCCGGGTGCTGGGCCTTCAGCGCTTCAATTTCTTGCTGGGCTGTCTCAGAGATCATGCATTTGCCGTGCAATTCACGGTCTGAGCGCGAGTGCGCCTGGTTGCCTGGCGACAGCAAATCGGTCGATACATCGCCTTCGGCGGCGACGTATGTGACTACCTGGATGGTTTCTTCCGGCTCCGGCAGCTCGGTGAAAAACTCGGCCTTGGCGTAGCTTTGCAGAATATCCGCGGCTACCGCATTGCCTGCCTGATGCGCAGCGGCCAGGCGCTCCATGTCGGCCTCGTACAAGAACACTTGCGTTTTCAGCACGTCGGCGGCTTGTTTGGCGATGTTCTCGTCGTCACCCAGCGCCAGGTCGAGCAGCACCACAATCGACGGGCCACCCTTCATGTGGGATAGCAATTCAAATGCGAATTCAGGTGCAATTTCCTCTACAACTGATTGACCTAAAATGATTTCTTTCAGGAAGTCAGCTTTGGCTTTTGCCGCGCTCGTGGTGCCCGGCAGCGTGTTGTAAATGAAAAACTGGAGCGAATCAGCGCGGTGTTCGTGGCCCGTATCCTTGATTTGCGCGATCACCTCGCCTAGCAGGTCGGCGTCCTCAATCGGCTTGGGGTGCAAGCCTTGGGCTTTGCGCTTTTCAATGTCTTCCAGGTAGTTCAGGTACAAACTCATAGTGTTCTCGATGAGCAATGGGCAGGACGCGCCCGCGGCACGGCAAAACCGCCGGCCGGCAAGCGCAAAGGAAAATGATCGCGCGGAATTATAGCAACGCGCAGCGCTTTGATTTCACCGCCCCGGCATGCGGAACCCGCCGCCAGCAGTCAACGCTTGGCGATAATCCAGACCGCGTGAACAATGCCCGGGATATAACCCAGTATGGTCAGCAAGATGTTGATCCAGAAATGCAGCCCAATGCCCACCTGGAGGAAGACCCCCAAGGGCGGCAGCAAAATGGCCAGCAATACGCGAATAATGTCCATGGAACGTCCTTGTTGATCGCGCTCAGCGCTGGGCGATGCGGCCGGTCAACACGTCCTTCCACATCACGAAATCACCCATCAGGCTGTAAAGCGGATGCTTGAACGTGGCCGGTTTGTTGCGCTCGAAGAAAAAATGCCCGATCCAGGCGAAGCCGTAACCAATTACCGGCAATAGCCACAAGGCAACCCAGGTTTGCGTGAGCACGGCAAATAGCGCCACCGCGATCAACAAGCTTGTGCCAACAACGTGCAGCGCCCTGCAGGTTGGGTCGGAGTGCTCGCTGAGGTAATACGGGTAAAACTCGGCAAACGACTGAAACTCGCCCGCGGCCGGCTCGCTGTCTTGCCCTGTTGGATTGTGTTCATTCATGCGGTGAGCCTCCATGTTGATCGACCGTAGCCCAGTGAAAATTCGAAAACAAACCATACGCCACACAGGCCATGTCGTCTCGCGCAGCGGACGGAAAACGTTGGATGCGTGTTCTAGGACCCTTTTGGGTCGGCGGAAACTTAGGGTTGCTCTGTCGCATGCACACCCAGTAGCAATGCACGCGGTCGCGCCTTGGCTTTATAGGTTGCATGAATGAGATACGGAAAGCTGAACATGCCACCCATGACGACGCTCAGGACACCGAATACGTAGGCCTTGGCATTCGCCCCCTCGCGCCACACCACCCAACAGGCGAGAAGCAGGAGATGAACGACAAAGTCAAAATCGAACTGCGAACGCCAATTCAGCGCAAGCAGATCATTGATTGCGACAGCTGGCCAGTTCCAACCTTGAGCCATTATTGCGGTAATCGTCAGCGCGTATATCCCCACAGTTGCTACAACCAATAGGATTCTCATGGCGTTCATAAAGATGGCCTCTTTGGGACTAAGTGCATCAACTGATTCCAACGCCCGCCATGAGGGGCATATTTGGAGTGGAGCGCGAAGCGCGTAGCGGAAAATATGTCCCTCTCTATGGCGTTGTTGGGTGCGATGAGCTGGGGACTAACGAAAGGTTGTGTACTCAGGCTGCACTTCCGCGAACTTGCTTCTTAACTCTGGAGACGCCGTTACCTCACGAAGTGTGTATACAACTCGGCGACCCGCCAAGGGTCCTTGGCTCGTTATATCTACTTCAAAAAAACCTCTTATTATTCCCGCAATGATGCCCATTGAGGCATAAGAAAACGTTAGCCTCCTTTGGTTCTCTAGTTCAAGAACGAGAAAACCCGTATCTCGATCATCGGCAAGAAGTGGAAGAGCTTTGCCACTAACTTCGCCACTGCTGATTAACTCCGAGAATGCTTCTTCGCCTAAATATTCATCTACTATGGAGTGGTTGCGCTCGCTATTTCGGTGAGCACCAATTTCAGCGTGAATGTAAACAACCTGCCCATCATTCTCATTGAAGAAATCTCTAGCGCTCTCGTTTGAAGCGCTAGTTATACTCAGGCCTTCAGTAAAGTAATCGATTGTGGCCTGTTCAGGCTGGCCGCTATTATTTATGGCTTTATCGACTACATCAACACACATTCCTG
>JAAFAL010000198.1 GCA_018222345.1 bacterium | reverse complement strand
CGGGCCGGCAGTACAGCGTGCGTGACTTCATCGACAAAGCGGCCAAGAATCTCGGGCTCACTCTCGACTGGAGTGGTTCGGGTTTGGACGAAACAGCGACCGTGACCGCAGCACATGATGACGACGGCAAGCGCCTGATCGGCCAGACGATCGTCAGGGTGGATCCGCGGTATTTTCGGCCGGCCGAGGTGGAGACGTTGCTGGGTGACGCAGCAAAGGCCCGTGAAACTCTGGGCTGGGAACCGGTCATCAGCTTCGATGCGCTGGTTGCTGAAATGGTGTCCAGTGACCTGGCGGTTGCACGACGAGATCGTACCTTGGGCGAAATGGCGGCTGCTGCGCGTTCACGTGAGCACTGAGTCGCCGCGCATCATGGTGGCCGGTAGCCAGGGCATGGTGGGCAGCGCCATCGTGCGTCGCCTGTCAGGCGAGGCCGAGGTCATCGAAGTTCACCGGGGCACCTGCGACCTGACAGATGCAACGGCCACGCAGGCCATCTTCGACAGCGTGCGGCCCGACCACGTTTACCTGGCTGCAGCCAGGGTCGGCGGGATCGTTGCGAACAACACGGCGCCGGTCGACTTTCTGCTCGACAATCTGCGCATCCAGAACAACGTCATATCCGCGGCGCATGCGGTGGGTGTCCAGCGCCTGATGTTTCTTGGCAGTTCGTGCATCTACCCGCGTGAGGCAGAGCAGCCAATGCGCGAGGACGCATTGCTGACGGGAACCCTTGAACCGACCAACGAGCCATATGCCATCGCGAAGATCGCGGGCATCAAGCTCTGCGAGTCATACAACCGTCAGTACGGCACCGACTATCGCAGTGCCATGCCCACCAACCTGTATGGCCCCGGCGACAATTTCGACCTAGAGAACAGCCACGTGATCCCGGCGCTGATTCGCAAGTTTGTCGATGCCGTCGATGCGGCTGACGATGAAGTCGAGATCTGGGGTAGCGGCCGTCCTCGCCGAGAATTTCTCCACGTGGACGACATGGCCGATGCCTGCGTATTCTTGATGGGCTTGTCCGGACAGGATTACTGGTCCGTGGCGCAGACGCGCTTGTCTCACATCAACGTCGGGTATGGCGAAGACGTCACGATCGCCGAGTTGGCGAGGTTGATTGCCGGCCTGAGCGGATTCGATGGAGCGGTTCGATTCGATACCTCGAGGCCGGATGGTGCCCCGCGCAAGTTGATGGATTCAACACAGCTGTTCAGTCTTGGGTGGCGGCCACGCATGGCGTTGAAAGCCGGTCTTCAAAGCACCTTGTCCTGGTACTCGGACAAGCAGACGAAATTACGGAAAGGTCAATAGCTCGCCATGCCTAAATCGAACAGAAAGCAAAGTCGCCGCCTGGCAGTACGTGCATTGATCGTCATCGCCGTGGTGGCAACGGTCGTTGATGCAATCTGGGTCGGGTTCTCGGCAGTTGCCGTGCTGGCTGTCGGAATTCTTGTGGTGCTGCTGAATATCGCGCTGCGAGTGCGTGAGCAAATCGAGAGCGTCGGCCGGAGACAGCTCGGTGACTGGCAGCAGCTTCAGCACCTAGCGGGTCTTTATTCAGCGCTGGATGTTCGACTACCGCTGCCCGGAATGCGTGAGTGGGCAGCTTCGCCAGACCTGCTGGCAACACTGGCCATGGCGACGCAGACGCGGCGGCCGCGAGTGGTTGTCGAGGCCAGTTGTGGCGTATCCACATTGGTGATCGGATACTGCCTGGAGCGCCTTGCGGCTGATGGGCATCACGGCCATGTGTACTCCCTGGAACAAAGCCGGGAATACGCAGTTCGGTGTCGAGAGCAGGTGTCCGCGCATGGTCTTGACAAGTTCGTCACCGTGTTACACGCCCCGCTTCGCGATCACGACGGAATCAAGTGGTACGACATGACCGAGCTGCCCGAGGGCCTCGAGATCGACATGCTGGTTATCGACGGGCCATCACCGGGTCAAGGCAGTGATGAACGTGTGAGAGCACCTGCGATGCCCTTGCTGCACAACCGGCTGTCAGATGATGCGGTCGTTTACCTGGACGATGGCGACCGTCTCGCCGAGCGTGAGACCGTGCGCATCTGGCAGCAGGAATTCCCCGAGTGGACCGCGGAGTATCTGACCTTGGAGAAGGGTGCCTGGTGCCTGAAGAGACGGGTTCAGGATGATGCGATGTAGCGATCGGTGGCTTCCGCCATGCCGCGGATATAGTTGAGCTTGATGGCGCGCTGGAAGGCAAAGTGCATTCCGAACAGGCGACGAATCCACTATCTCAACCGAGAACGCAGTACGCGTCGCCGCAATCGGGGTTTCAGCCGATTCCGAGCCTCTTCGACTGGCATGGCTTGCCGGTTCAATCCGATCAGCTGATTGCCAAGACCGCTGTTGAAGGCCCGGCGTAAAAGATAGTCGGTAGTAACCTTTTCCGGTTTAATCCGATGCAGGACACGTGCATGCGGTACATAGACCGTGCTGTAACCGGCGTCCTCCAGTCGTCGAAGAACTCCGTCTCGCTACCCATGCCGTAGACAGCCCCGCGAGGGCCGATCTCGGCGTCGAATCTGTGTTCCTGGGCGGTCACCACGGGCACTGCAAAGCTGGGCCCGAATGGAACCTGATCCACCAGGCATTCGCCTGAGGCGGGTGCGTACTCTGCAAAGGCAAACTCGCGAAACAATACGTCCCGCTGCATTCTTCGGTGGCGGGCAGGCGGCTGGGACGCGTTTCGGGGTCAATGGCTGTTACGGACTCGGTGGCCAGTTGCCTCGTCCGGATACCGCTGTGGGCGCACTTGGACAGCGAAGAACAAGCGCGAGTGATCGCAGCAGTTGAGGGACATACACTCTCTGTGGC
>JAAFAL010000028.1 GCA_018222345.1 bacterium | reverse complement strand
CTCTTGGGCCTATTCGCTGGCGCGCTCCTCTCCCTCGTCAACCGAGTCGTCGGGCAGTGCAGTGCCTTCGATGCGCGCCAAGGCGTCGCCCTCGAAATACAGGCTGACGTTGCGCGTGGTCTTTTTGCCGCGTGGCGACAGGTAATACGACACGTAGTCCCAACGCTTGGCGGTTTCCAAGTCACTTTTGACCAGCGCCGTACCCAGCACGAACTCTACCTGCTCGGGTGTCATGCCCACCTCGACCTTCTTCAACTCCTTGTTTTCAATCACATTACCTTGATTTATCGGGAGTTTGTACACAAGCGAACAGCCGGCAAGTAGCGGCAGAGCGAGGACGACGGGTAGTGCGCGGCGCGCGGCAGAAACAAATGAGAGCATCATGGGCCCGAGTCAAAGTGGAGCAGGGAGGCGTGCAATAATACCGTAGCTGTCCGACCCTGTTGTGGCGGCATTGTTCAAACTGATTGCAGCGCGGCTGCAGCCAACACACAAACGCGACGAATAACCATGGAATCACGCGATCTACGCAACGCAGGGCTCAAAGTCACCTTGCCACGGCTGAAGATTCTGGAACTGCTTGAGACCAGCGAGCCACGGCATATGACGGCCGAAGATGTGTACAAGCACCTGCTGGACCTTGGCGAGGAAATCGGCCTAGCCACGGTGTATCGGGTGCTCACGCAATTCGAAGCTGCGGGTTTGGTGACACGCCACAATTTCGACAGCGGCCAGAGCGTGTTCGAATTGGACTCGGGCCAGCACCACGACCACATGGTCTGCGTCAAAACCGGCAAGGTCGTCGAGTTTGTTGACCCCGTGATCGAGCAGCGGCAAAAAGAAATCGCCAAGGAACATGGTTGGGAAATGACCGATCACAGCTTAGTGATTTACGGTATCTGTCCGGAGGGGCAGAAGGACTAAGCTGCCATCCGGCTGGTGAATTCGATCAGCCCTCAGCGCATTGAACCCTATCCATTGATTTCGTCGTAAAGCGCCGCGAACTGCTGGCTGATCTTGTGTTTGGCGTCAAAGTGCACCAGCGGCACGCTGGCGTCGTGTGATTCCTTGACCTTGATCGACGGCGACAACTTCGCGCCCAGCACGGGCTGGCCCTCGGCAATCAGTTCTTCGACCAGCTTGTTGGGCAATTTGGCGCGCGCCTGGAACTGGTTGACGACAATGCCGTCCAGCACCAGGTCTTCGTTGTGGTCGGCTTGGATCTCGGCGATGTTGTCCAGCAACACGTACAGCGCTTGGCGGGCGAAGTCGTCGCAGTCGAAGGGCACCAACACGCGTTGGCTGGCGATCAGGGCCGAGCGGCTGTAGAAATTCAGCGCCGGCGGCGTGTCGATGAAGATGCTGTCGAACTCGCCCAGCTTGTCCAACGCCTGGCGCAGCTTGTAAATCTTCTGCCGTGCTTCCAGCTTGGGCTGCAAATGCTCCAAGTCGGGGCTGCCAGCGACCAGATACAGGCCGTTGTACGCGGTGGGCGTGATGAACGGGTCGAGCCCCTTGTTGCCGAGCTTGCCGAAGGCCAGCGTCGATTCAAAATAGTCGGCAATGGTGCCATTGGAGTCGGCCACTGCATCGCCCAGCAGATATTGTGTGGCATTGCACTGCGAGTCGAGGTCGATCACCAGCACCTTGCCCCCGCGTTCGGCGGCGATGGCCGCCAGGTTTGCAACGATGGTGGTCTTACCGACCCCGCCTTTTTGGTTGAATACGACGCGCCGCATGGCTGATCTGGCTCCTGGATGGTGATTAAGTTGTGGGCGATTCAAGCGCCGTGCCAATCAGGGCAGGGAGCACCTGCTCGGCCAGGCCGCGCACATGATACGTGGCCTGTGGCGAAAATGGCGTGGCTTGCGGGTTGACCTCGATGACCGGGATGCCACGCGCGGCTGCCGATTCGGCAAAACCTGCGGCGGGCCACACCAGTGAGGATGTGCCAACGACCAGCGCAAGCTCAGCCATGCGGACGGCAGAATCGGCGCGCTGCAGCGCGTGCTCGGGTAATGATTCGCCGAACCAGACCACGCCCGGCCGCACCAAGGCGCCGCACTGCGCGCACTCGGGTGGTGACTCCAGGCCATCGGTCTCGGCCTGATACGCATGGCCGTTCAAACAATGGTTGTCGAACAACGCACCGTGCACGGCAATCACATCCGGGCTACCGCCGCGCTGGTGTAGGTCATCCACATTTTGTGTCACCAGCGAAACGGCCTTGGCTTGCGCCAAACTCGCCAGGGCGTAGTGGCCGGCATTGGGCTGCGCCTCACGAACCAACTGGCGCCGCCATTGATACCACTGCCACACCAAGTTGGGGTCGCGCGCAAAAGCTTCCGGCGTTGCCAGGTCTTCAGCACGGTATTTGGCCCACAGGCCCGTTTGGGCATCGCGGAAGGTGGGCACGTCGCTAGCTGCGCTGATGCCCGCTCCGGTTAGCACGAGAACATTCTGGGCCTTGGCCAGCGCGGCGGTGGCCCGTTCGTAGGCAGCCAGCATGCGGTATCGCCGGCTTACTGCGCCTTTTCGGGCCGCCCGTTGGTGTTGTTCACAAACCACGGCTGGCCGTCATGCATGAACAGATTTTCCATCTCAGGCCGTGTGAAGGGCCGCGAACCGATCCGGCCGAACACAGCCATCTGGTGGCCAGTTTCATCAACTGCGCGGTCACGTTCCAGCCCGCGTGACAGCGATAGCGCGGCGCGCTTGGTTTCACGCCAGGCGATGAGTTCGGGTTTCGGCGCTGGCGAGAACCCATAGAAGCGCGGCTGCGTATCCGGCGCAGTGAGTTGCACAACTTTCAGGCCGGCCTTGCCGTCGGCCACATAGGCAAACAACGACGCGTTGGTGCTGCCGACGACCACGTCCTGCGCATTTGTGATGGCGCCGTCAGCGGTGTAGCGGCTGTGTACCTTGGGCTCCAACGGCCGTTCGATGTCGGCAATCACCAAGCCATCGGCGCCGGCCGCAACATAGGCATAGGTGCGTGCCAGATACAGCTTGCGGGCGTTGGCCAGCGAGATCAGCCCTGCAGGTTTGGCGACGGGCGCCAACAGGTTTGTGACATCAAACAGCTCGACGCCCTGGGCCGTCGTGACCCACAAGAACCGAAACTGCACGGCACTGGCTCGTGCGTCGTCCAGTGGCAGAACGGCCGCCACAGTTGGCGCCAATGGCTTGTCGAGATCGACCACGACCAAAGCGTCTGGCGTTGCCACGTAGGCCACGTGGCCAGCCAAGCTGACATGCCGCGCACCACGTAACGCGCCGTCACCATCCCAGGTGAGGCTGCGGCGCAGGTTGTTGTTGCGCGGGTCACCATCGGCCAGCGTGTTTACATCAACCAGGATCAGGCCTTCGTCGGCGTCGGTGATGACGGCGTAGTTGTAGATCGGATGGAAGGGCTGCTCCTGATTCGTCACCCGCATCAAGTCGCCTTGGTTCTTCAGCGGATTAATAGGTTGATTGGTGGGTAGTGCGACACAAGTGGCATTGCGCGTATCGACATTGATGTCGTTATCCAGCGGCGAGAATGGCGCCGAAATCACCCGCTGCGAGAACCCCTTGTTGGCCACGCTGGCAACGTCGTAGGCGGTCATGCCGTTGTTGCCGGCAGCGGTAAACAGGTATTCGCCGCGCAGTTGCAGGCAACCGACGTCGCCACCCGTACCGTGGCTGTAGGCCGTGCTCAATTCACGATCACGCGCTAGGTGGCCGGCGTACCAGTCCGGGTAGGCATATTCGTGCAGGTAGCTGCCGATGACAGCTTGCGGCTCGTCCCATTCGGTGACGCGCACGGCCTCGAACTGGCCGGCTTCACCGACGTAGGCGTGATAGCCCACGAAGTTGACGTAGCCGGTGCCCATGAGCAGCAACTGCGCCATGATGGCGTTGTTGTTTTCGGCGTCGCTCAGGTGGCAGTCGTCGCAGGTTTTGGTCTCGGTCTTGCGCACGGTGTGTGGGAAGTGCGGCGCGAATGCCTGGCTGGAAAACCCGCTGGCAGCAATTGGTGGCTGCTGCACGTAGATTTTCTCGCGGTTGGCATTGGTGGATGACAGTATCAGCGCGCTGGAACTGCGTACCGGGGCAATGCGGTTGCCTTTGGCCTCGCCATGGATGCCCAACTGGAACATCTGATCGCGCGCGACCTGTGGGTTGTAAGTGGCGTAGTTGCGTGTCTCGCCGCCTTCGTAGTGATGGCGTTCGGTTTTCCAATTGGCCTCAATGGGCAGGTGGCAGCCGGCGCAGCTTGTCGTCCACGACGTGTGGCAGGTAATGCACAGCATCTCGTCGTCTTTGTGAGCACGCTCGTCAAAGGCGACATCCATGCCGTAGCTTTGGTTCACCGGGTCGGCCTGCATCAATTTGGCGCGGGCGGCCTTGTCGTTGTAGTCGGCGTGGCCTTTGCTCACGGTGTTTTTGACCAGTGACAGCTCCCAACTCAAGTCGGGATCAAGTGCGCTGTTCTGGTGCAGCTTGTTGCCGATCCATTCGAAGCGCCGTTTGCCGTCAGGCGTTCGCAGCACGTCCATGCGGTTGCCGCCGGGCGGGGCAGCCGGGCCGCTGGTGGCCAGGGTGGGGTAGGCATCAGCCGTGCCGTGGCAGTCAATACACTCGATCTCAACGGCTTGTGCGACCTCGCCGTGCATATGCCCGGTGCCGTGCATGTCTTGGGCAAAGTGGCAATCGATGCAGTGCATGCCGACATCCAGGTGGATGGACGACATGTGTACGGCCTTGTCGAACTTGTCGGGGTCGTCGGGTTTGACGATGTCACCCTCGGCATCCAGCAGGTTGCCTTTGCGGTCTTTCTTGAAGATGGCGCGGAAGTTCCAGCCGTGGCCGTGGTAGTCGGCGAACTGGGTGTCCTCCATCTCGTCGTTCATTTCCGACACGCCTTTCAAGAATTCCAGGTCACCCCATTTGCCACGCGGTGCGGCGCCTTCCGGGTTGCGTTCGTTGGTCTTGCGGATCTCGGCGTGCGACGGGTATTGCTGCTCTTTGGGCCACATGCGCGGAGCATCGGACTCGTAGTCCCACATGGTGTAACCCAGGAAACTGTTGAGGAAGATATTGGGCTGGTGCATGTGGCAAATCATGCACTGGCTGGTGGGGATGGC
Organism: bacterium; assembly: GCA_018222345.1. Taxonomy (GTDB): domain Bacteria; phylum Pseudomonadota; class Gammaproteobacteria; order Nevskiales; family OUC007; genus JAAFAL01. The sequence goes on along the minus strand of JAAFAL010000028.1, from coordinate 21,960 downwards.
CCGGGTGAACTCGTGCTTTAGCGGGTGGCCGGGCTCATGCTTGGGGATGGTGGGGTCAACTTGCTGCGACTCACCCATGTGCCCAAACTTCGCATACGGGCCACTGTGCGCCGGCTCGCGGTCGTTGGCATACACCACGTGGCAGCCCGCGCAGCCCGAGGCACGGAAATCACCGGGATTGTCGTTGGTGCCCATGAACCACATGTAAGGATCGTTCAGGCGCGTCTTGTGCATGTTCAGCAGCGGCACGGCAATGCGCTGGCCGGTGCCTTCGGCGCGGTTGCTTTGGCGCAGGTCGGGGCGGCCGGGTTCTTCCAGGCGCTGAATCTGCCCCAGCGGGCCAGGCAAGCCGGTTTCCGGGAACAGGTTGGCGATATTGCGCCCGCCGCGCTCGAACACGCGGAACACGTCGGCTGGCGGCGTCACCTCCCACGCGGGCATTGGGTAGAGCTTGTCGATGATGCCCTTGCGCACCATGTTGTCGTCCACCGGCACCGGATTTTCCAGCGCGGCCGGCTTGCCGTCGCGGGTGTAGGCCTCACCGAGTATGTAGCGCTTGAAGGGCAAAATGCCGTTGTTGTACGCCGCACCGCCAAAGAACATCGCCGAAGTCGCCATCAGGCTGCGCTCGGCAGCCTCGATGATCTCCATGTGACAGGCGCCGCAGGCTTCGCGCGACACGCGGTAGTCCGACGGATTGTTGAAGCGGATGAACTCCGGCGCCTCGTAATTCAGCAGGGTGTAACTGTGCTTGGGGTTGGCCGACGACGGGTAGTGCCAGGTTTTTGGAAAGCGCGGCAGCACATGGGCGCGCTCTTGCGCCTCAAAGTACGGACCGTCGGGCTTGTCATGCTTGCCGTAGCCATCCTGGCTCTCGGATTTTTCGCCGTGCTTGGCTTCAAGGTACGGCGATTGCGTCCCTTCGGGCTTGAACACCGTTGGGTCGCCGCCGTGACAATCGACGCAGCCCAGGATGACGCCGGGGTTGGCGTGCATGGTCTTGGCCTCTGAAGCCGAATGGCAGCTAACGCAACCGGCCGACTTGGCGTCGGCGGCGTCTTGCGTCTGGAACTCAGGCGCTGGGGCGTAAACCGGGTAGTTGCGATCGACAGGTTTCTCGCCGCCGGCCGCATGCGCCGCAAAGGCTACGAAGAAGCTGGCAAGAATCAAGAAGGCTTTGAGCAGGCGTATGGTCATGGTTATCAATACGTCAGCACGATGTTTGCGAGCACGGAGTAGGCGTCTTCGTCGGGGAACAGGTCGCGGAAGCCTTCGCCGGGGAACAAGCCGGCTGCAGACAAACGCACGATGATGTTCTGTGTCATGAGTGGCCGCCAGATCACTGCCGCCGAGGCATCCAGGCCAATGGCCTCATCGATGCCGGCCTGATTCCGCGCAACTTCCAGTGTTGTCGTATCAATAAACGACAAATAGTTGAAATTGAATGACAAACGTAACTGCGGCGTCAGGTCCAAGTCGGCACCAACACCAGCCAAGCCGGTGCCAGGGTTGGCAAAGTTTGATTGGCCATGTTCCTTGTTCGGGCGCAGGTTGTTGATGAGCCCGTTGCGCACGTTCAGCGTCACTGCACCACCGGCGATCAGCGGTACATTCTGGCGCATCCAGTAGCTGGTATCGGCACCGGCAAAAATCGGGTTCTCGAAGATCGCATCGAAGCCATTGGCCTCGTCATCAAACGGGTCTTCGTCGGGCGAGGCATACATTATCTGGTAGCGCAGGCGTATCCAGTCGAAATCGCGCGACAGTTCTGCGGCGAAAAAGCCGGCAAAAATATCGCGCTCACGGGGGCTGAATGTGCCAACGCTCTCATCGCCAATGGCCAGATAAGAGGCAATCGTCAGATTGAGCCGGCCAATATGCCCGTCGCCGTTGTAGCCCAGGTAAGTGACGTCGTAATTGCGCGGCCGCTCGCCGCCCAATGAGGCGGGGCGGGCGATAAAGCCGTTGGTGTCGAAAAAGCTTCCTTCGTCACCCTCGCGGTTGCGGTTGTGCACAATAGTGGCTTGCGAGAAATAGCCGAGCACCGGCCAGTCCTGACGATAGACGTTGGCGACGATGACATCGTCCTTGCGCAAGTCTTCACCGACATCGTTCAGGCCGGAGTTGGTGTCTTTTTCCAGCCGCCGGAACCAAGCCAGGTTGTACTGCCACTTGTTGTCATCGCGGTTGCCAAACAAGCGTGCGCCAAGCTGAATGTCCTGAAACAGAAACCCACGAAAGTCGGCATTGAACGGCTGGATGCCGATGCGGAAGCTGTCGAAGTCGTAACGGTCCGACACATTGCGCAAATGTTTGTCGTAAAAGGCTTCCTGGATGGCAAAGAAGTTGTCCGAGCGCACGGTGCCTTCGCGCGGATCAATGCGCAGCGCGCGGCGCTCATCGACCTCGACACGGTTGTACTGGATGACGGGCGTAAGGCGGAATTCATGATCGGGTGGCTTGAAGGTCGTATTGCCCTTGTAGAACACCCACGGTGCCAGCAAAGTTTGCGCAAACACCAGTTGCACATCGCTGCCGAATACGCCGATGTCGCCAGCATCGTTGGTCGTTTGGTTGCCCACTGGCGTAGGCAGGCTGCGCGGCTCAATCACCGTGTCGGAGATGAACGACACGTTCAGGAACCAGTCTTTTCCAACAATAGGCCGGTCGGCCTTGAGCGTGTTTTGACGGTAGGGGTCCCACCAGCGGGTGTCGAGCAGATCAAGATTTTCCAGCAACCGCCAGCGGTCGGGCACAGGCACTTTCTCGGCGCGCGCAGATGGATCATTGCCCCAGCGCACACTGGGCACTGGCTCCAGCCCGCTTTGACGGTTGGGGTCAAATTGCTCGGGCGGTGGTGCGCGCCGCGCGCCCGGCCGCTTGCGCCCATCGACAATGGGAGCGGGCTGTGTTTTCTGGCGGCTAGTATTGGCTGCCGGGGTGCCCTGGGAGTCTGACGGCGGCCATGTTTTGGCCGACGCGATGCCAACCGCAGGCTGCGAACCAGCGCGAAAGGCGGGGTCAACACGCGGCAGATTACGGCCACCGAGAATTTGTGCGCCGATGCTGGGGTCGGCATTACTTATCTGCTCGGGGCTGGGCATCTGCAGCATGGCGCCAACCTGCAGGCTGCGCACGCCATTGGGCAAGCGGTCGGCGTTCAATTGGTACAGCGCCGCCAGTGTCTTGAGGTATTCGTCGCGATGGGTGCGGCCTGCGGGCGCAACGCGTTCGGCAATTTGCGTCAGGGTGTCACCGCTGGCCACCGGGCCGATGATGCCGGTGGGCTGCGACTGCGCACTCGCCACGGTGATCGCGCACGCGACCGTTGCTATCGCAAGGCTTTTACTTGCCCTGGCAAACATTCTGCTCATCCGTGTCCAGGAATGGTGCTTGCGGGCATTGCACATAGCGTAGGCGCACATCTTGTACGACGATATTGTCGGCGCGCATATCGGCAGGGGCGTTGTTGATGGCGTCATTCAGGGCCAGCCCGGCGTTGTGCAGGCCCAGGAAGCTGACCATATCGTCCTGGTCGATGCCGTCGCCCGACACGCCGATGCCGCCGACCAGCGTGCGCCCGCGGTAGATCGGCACGCTGCCGGGGAAGATCTGTATGCCGTTTTGCATGCGCGGCAGGCCGGTGGCGGCGTTATCCGGCATTTGCGTGCAACGGCCGGCGTCAACATCTGGCCCGCCACCCAATGTGAACACGACGTGCTGCAAAATGGCGCTATTGGCCATGTCGAGCTGCAAGCCGACAGAGAACGGGCTCCAGTTGGCAAAGGGCTTGGACAGCGGGCCCGGATTGCTGCCGAGCAGGCCATCAGGAAAGAACGGCCGCGACAAATTACCGCCGGAACGGTCGGCAAATGCGACCGCGCCATCGGCCAGCGCAGTGGGGTTGTCCAGAAAGCTTCGTACCCGCGGCACGTAGTCGGCAATCGACCGCACCTCGGAATTGGCCAGATACGTCGTGTCCGGGGTGTTGAGCAGGTCGTTTGCTGCGCCAGCGCTGGAGAAGAACATCGCCGTGCGCGCTTTTTGCAGCGACACATCGGTGCCGAATATTGGTGCGTCACGGGTGCGGATGATGCCGAGGATGGCGCCGTTGGTATCGACGACCGAGATGGTCACGCGCGCCTGCGAGCCCAGCGGCCGGCGGATCTGCCCGCGCGCACGGTTGGCCACACGCAGAGCCTCCAGCAGCAAAGTTTCGACCTCTGCGGCAGTCAAGGTGTCGGCGCCCAGCGCCGCACTATCGGTACCGGCAATCGGCCGGAAACGCGGCGTGCCGGTCTCATCAACCAGTTCAAATCCATCCAGCGCGGCAAACGGTGCGGGTGCGGCGGCAAAGCCGGAGGCGGCTGACGGAAAGGCCGTGCCCGCCTGAATACTTGCCGTGCTGTAGCCGGTGACAGCCTGCAAGTCGCCGTCGCCCGCAGCCAGAGTTGTGGCGGGGCCGCCAACCAACTCCGACTCGAACGCATCGACAAAGCGGAATGATTTGCCGTCAACCGTAATGCGATCACCGCGGCGGTCGATCGGCGGGGCGAAATTCTGCACCGCGGCGAGTGCGATGTATTCGTCGAGGTCCTGGTCGCGATCGGTCACCACGAGGTCCAAGCCGTAAACGCCATCGGCGATGACGCCCACACCGCCGACCGGGACGCCGTTCTTGTACAGGCCAATACCACCGGGATCGGCCGACAAACCTAGCGGGCTACGCTTCGGACCTGCATCGGGCGCGCCGCCGTTGTAGCGCAGGTTCAGGTCAGAGCAGGGCAATTGAGAGAACTGCACGCCAAACAAGGGCCCGCCGGGTTGATTGAACTCACCGGGGTTGAAGTTTTCTTGAACGATTTGGCTGGCTGTACGCGTGGTAAACGCGTTGCCCTCGGACGATAAATAGGCGCCTGTAATGGCCTTGGCGATGGCCGCCAGCGTGTCGGGAATAATGTCGATTTGTTCCAGGCCGCCGGTCACGCCGCGACCCGAATCGATCGTGACGTCGGTGTCGGCGCCAGCCATGCGGAACACGGCCAACACGTTGCCAACCCTGTCCACCACTGCAATGGTGCCTGCTGCGCCGCGCGCCTGCGCCTCGGCGACGCCTTGGGCGATGACTTGCTCGACCTCGGCAGCGCTCAGGCTTTGGGCAGTGGCCTGGCAGAAACCGGCACAGCCGGAGTCGTCGCCCACGCCACTGCCACCTGAACAGGCGGCCAAGCCCAGTGCGCCGCCAAATACGACGCAGAGCGCAGCTATTGGCAACCTACTCATTGCTGCGTGACCAGGTCGTCAATGTGGTTTGTTCCGGCAACATCGGCGCGTCAGCGATATGAAAGCCGTGGCAATTAATACAGGCCGAGGGTGCCACATCATCGTCGCGCCAGTCACCATGGCAACTGCGGCAGTTGTCGATGCCGGGTAGCAACAGGTCACGCGCCGAGTCCGAACTGCCGGTGGCGTGGCAATCCGTGCAGTCCATCGAAGCGTGGCCGCCGTGGTCAAAGCGATGAGCTGTGAGAAAGCTGGATTGCAGCGCCACTTTTTGCACCGTCCAGCGGCCATCGGTCTGGGTTGATTCATGGCAGACACCACAGACGTTTTTGGAAAACACCTCTTTGGCCTTTTGCTCAGCCTTGGCCGCCGCCCAGTCCAGCGCTTCGGTGCGCTGCTGCGCGGTCAGTTTGCTACCGGGCCGGCGGCGCAGCGGGTTGTAGCGGGGGCCGTCACTGGCTTCGGCCTCGAAGGCGCCTTCCAGCGCGCGCCGGACAAAATGTTCGTCAATGGCTTTTTGCACAATGTGCGAGGGCGCGTGCGGCAGCTCGGCACTGGGGTCGCCCTGGTCGAAGGTCATGACGTGGCACCGCGCGCAATGCTGCTGCTGGTTGATGGGTTTGTGCCCAACCTTGCCGGCATCTTTTGCGTGACAATCCGCGCAGGCCAGCACCTCGGTGCCGTCCGGCCCTTCGATGCCCGCAATATCGGTGTGGCTGGCGTGGTTGAAGTGCAGGCCAGATTGCTCGTTGGCGAAGGGTAGTTGCACTTGGGTAAATGCGAGGCTGCCAGCGGCTCGCTGCGGCACAGTGGGGCTGAAGCCCGGATGCTGCTTGCGGAAACTGCTGACCGAGCCAATCTGCGCCTGCCCGAAATCGCTGATGTCGCTGTGGCAACTCACGCAATCACGCGCATGTTTGGCAATCAAGCCATCGCTGCCGTTGTGCTCGCGGTGGCAGTCGTTGCAATTGAGCGCTTCCACCTCGGCATGCGTGGCGTACCAGTCATCGCTGCTGTGGTCGGCAATGTTTTTGTGGCACTCGCCACAGGTCGTGTCTTTGGTACGAACAAACGGCGTTGTATGGCACGCGCCGCAGTCGTCCATGAAGTGCGCATGCGCATCCGAGGCGCCGCCTGGCACCCAGGCGCCCTCGGGCGCGAAGCCCATGCTTACAGCCGCTTTGCTCACCCCCGGTAGTTGGCCACCGATCAGCGGCCAGGCGAGGAACAGCAGCAGCACGCTGGCAGCCAGGCCGAGTGCCCAGCGCCGCGGTGACAACCCGGTTTCTTTCAGGTCAATTTGGTATTTGCCACGCCAGTGGGCATCGTCCGGCTGGGCATCCGCGCTATCTGCGTTCACCCGTAGCGCCAGGTCATAGCCATCGCGCTTGACCACGTGCAAGGTGCACAGCCCAACTTCAACGCGCATGCCGTGCTGCAGTTTGGTGGCCTGAACCTCCAAGCCGCCAACCGTCACCCCGGCCAGCGCCAGGGATCTGAGCTTGAATTGCTTGCCTTCCTGAACGATCTCGGCGTGCTTCAATGCCACACGCAGGTCCGGCAGGCGCACATGCTGATCGGCGCCACGGCCGATGGTTACCGGCAGCGACTCGATTACGGTTTGTTGTTCAGTTCCCGCGTCGCCCTGATTGATGATGAGAATACGCATCGACCAGTTACCAGTAGAAGAACACGGCGATCACGTGGACGAGTAGCGCCGCCAGCAATGCCACGGTCAACGGGATATGGAAAAACAACCACACCCGCATGCGGGCGCGATGGGTGACATCACGGTTCAGGCGCAGCACCAAATCCTGCTTGCGGGCCAACAGCGATGTCAGGCGACGTAATTGCTCGCCGCGCTTGGGGTCGTCGAGTTTCAGCACGCTGGACGCCATGAACATCATGGTGTCGTTGGGCTTGCTGGTCTGGCTGTCGTAATCACTCGCGTCGGTGGAGTCGTCAAGCACCTGACTCAGCGCATCGCCGGCAGTGTCGTCATAACGCCCCAGCACTTGATCGCGCCACGTGCCGCCGATACGGGTGTGCTGCACCGACCGCGAGACGACTTCTTGCGTTTGCCCACCGATGTTGTCGGCCAACTTCAGTAGATCGCTGTCAATGTCGAGCACCTCGCGCAGCAGGCCTTCCGAGTCCATGCCACGGCGGTTGCGCGTGATTTTGGCGGGGTAGCGTGCGTAGGCCACAATGCCGTAAACCCCCGAAACCACCACAAGTACCATTAGCACGTAGGTGAGTGTGTGCACGTTCCAGGCAAACTGAAACCCGCTGTGCAGGCTACCAATCACCAGCAGCGACAAGCCCAGATACACGTGCGCCGACAACCACACGCGCACCTGGCTGGCGGCGTGAAATTGGCGCTTGCGTACGCCCAGCCAGGCCAACCAAATACAGATGCCCCCTGTCAACCCACCCAAGGTGTAACCCAGCCAGGTGCCTCCATTTGGCGCATCGATGGGGTCGTGCAGCACGTACAGCGCAATGCAGGCCACACACAATGCCACCGCCCATTTCAGAAAGCGGAAGTTGTCGAGTTTGAGATAACTGTCAAACATTCGGCTGCCCTAATTGGCCGCTTCGGCAATGGCGAAAAACGATTCGGGATCCATACGTATGGCTGCCCCAGTGGGGCAGGCCCGCACACATGCCGGGCCGCCGGCCAGGCCTTTGCACATGTCGCACTTGACGGCTTTTTTGGCCTTACCCGTGCCCGCCAGGCCGCTGCCTGGTTCTTGCCCTCGGCCGAGGATTAACCACTGCCACAAGCTGGGGCGCTTTTCACTGGGCACACCCATCTGGATGACGCCGTAGGGGCAGTTGCGCTCGCAGTTGCCACAGCCAATGCAGGCGTCGCTGATGAACACCTCACCATTGGGGTTGCGATGGATCGCATCCGGTGGGCAATCCTTCATGCAATGCGGATGCTCACAATGCCGGCACGACGTGGGTACGTGTAGCTGATCGATGGTTGGGCCGGCCTCGCGATCCAGGCGCGACAAGTTGCCGTGGGTGTCGGCGCAAGCCTTTTCGCACTGGTCGCAGCGCACGCACAACGACTCGTCAATCAACAGCACGTCGGTTGCCTCGCCCAAACCCTGCGAGACCAGGAACGACAACACGCTGTTGTGCTCGCTGCGTCCCGAGCGCTTTTCGGTGGCCGCCATACGCTCTTTGTATTTGGTTTTCAGCGTCGCCTTGATACGCGGCTCGGCGTCGAGCAAGCGCTGAAACGCCGTGCCCTCAAGGCGAATGGTCTCGGTGGCAACCGCCGCGCGCACTGTGGCCGAGCGGGGCGCCGCAGACATCAGTGCCATCTCGCCGACATAACGGCCGGCGGGCACATAAGCCAGCACAACTTCGCGCTCGCCCAAATCGCGTGAGACGGTCACCGAGCCACTGCGGATGAGGTGTAGCGCATCGCCGGCATCGCCCTCTGAAAACAGTACTTCGCCAGCACCAAAGCTTGCGACCGTGGCGTGCTCGACCAAATCTTGCAGCAATTCTTCGCTGACACCAGGCGCAATCTGGGCCTGGATCGCCCGCGAAATAAACGCCTCATCGATAACCCGACGCACTGCCTCGACCGAGTTGATGAGCTTCACCGTGCTACGCCGCGGGGTTTCAACCAGCACCGCACCATCGCCGGCCAGCACCGTCGCCGAGCGGCGGCGGCCTGAGATCAGGCTCATCTCACCGAAGAAATTACCCTCGCCAATGGTGATGACCTTGTCCGGGTTATCCGCGTCGATCTGGATATCCACTGTGCCGCGCACAATGGTGTAGAAGCTGTTGGTGTAGTCGTTCTTTTCAAACACGACGTCGCCAGCCGCAGGCACATGCAAGGTGCTGTCAAGCAAGAACTCACGAAGCTGCAACGCAGTGATTGGCTGCAACAGCGGAATTTTCTGCTGAATTTCTTCAATCGTGTCCGACACCGAGTTAAAGCCGGGCAGGGTCTCGAACTTGGCACGCAGCAACGGTTCATCAGCGGGCTCGACCTCGCGGCCTTCGATGGTCTCGACAACCTCGTAGCCCTGGTTGATGGCCTGTTTGATCAGTGGGTAACCACCCAGCGCGCCGACGATGTACAGCCCTGGCACGTTGGACTCATAGCGCTCGGAAATGGCCGGCACTGCGGCCGGGTCGTCCGACGGAAATTCGATGCCAAACGACTCGACCAGCCGTCGTGGCGGGATGGCGCCAAGCCGGGCGATGATGCGGTCGCAGGCCAAGGTGGTTTCGCCGTCGGCTGTCTTTAGCGACATCAACAGGCTGCCATCATCCTGCTGCTCGACCTTAGTCGGCGAGGCCTTGTACAAGCAGCGGATGTTCTCCCGCTCGATGGCGTCCAGGATTGCGCGGTTATTGGCGTCCTTGGCACGGGCGAATTCGTCACGCCGGTTCAAGATGGTCACCGCATTGCCGTGCGACAAGGCGACAGCATTCTCAATCGCGGCGTCACCCGCGCCCACCACAATAATGCGTTCGCTGTTGTATTCGTCTGGATCGTCCAACTGGTATTGCACATTGGGCAGGCTGTCGCCCTCGACGCCCATCTTGCGCAAATTGCCTTGCAAGCCGATGCCAAGCACGACGCGTTCAGCCTGCCACTGGCCCTTGGGCGTGTCGATGAGGAACGCGCCATCGTCCTGGCGAGTGATCGCTGTCACCTCGGCGCCATGAGCCACGTTGACCTGCAACTGCGCGGTGGTGTCGTCCCAGCCGCCCAGAATCACCTCGCGGGTGCCGGCCTCAAAATCCAGTGGGCTGCGCAGCGGCAGCACGTCCGGCTCGGCCATGACGTGCTTGCCTTTCTGGTAGCGGTAGATGGTGTTGGACAGATGTTGCTGCGCTTCCAGCAACACGTGCGACACGCCCAGCTCTGCGGCGTGGCACGCGGCGGACAGGCCACCAGGGCCTGATCCAACGATCGCTATTTTGACCTGCTGCAAAGCACTCCCCATGTGCTGTAACCCTTTTGGTTGACCCCGTGGGGTACCCCGTGATTAGAATGCAATCCGCTTGGGGGTTCAAGGGGAATTGGCGTGAAAAAACAGCGATTTACAGTTTCTTCAAGTTTTAGGTGGCGCTTGCGCACCGGCATGGCAGTCGTCGGCCTGCTTGTGGGCTTTTCGTCCCACGCCAGTCCCGCAATTCCTATGGCTGGCGATGATGCCCACCTTGGCGTAGCGACTTGCGCCGGCAGCAACTGCCACGGCGCGGTCAAGCCGTACGACAACTCGACGGTTGACCAAAACGAATACTTCACCTGGGAGCGCCACGATCGCCACGCGCGCGCCTACCAAACCTTGCAATCTGCGCAATCAAAACGGATTGCCAACAACCTCGGCTTGCGCAACGCGGCCGAAGCCGAGGTCTGCCTGAACTGTCACACGGATAATGTGCCGGCCAGCAAACGCGGCGCGAGGTTCCTGTTATCAGACGGCGTGGGCTGCGAAGCTTGCCACGGCGGCTCGGAGCGTTGGCTTGGGCCGCACGTGTCGGGCATTACCACGCACGCCGACAATCTGGCCTTGGGTTTGTACCCGACGGAAGACCCCGCGGCACGCGCAAAACTGTGCCTGGGCTGCCATCAGGGTGACGCCGCGCACCCCATGACCCACGACATCATGGGCGCCGGGCACCCACCGCTGGTGTTTGAACTCGACACCTTCACCAATATTCAGCCAGCACACTTCACCGTTGATGCCGACTACAAAGAACGCAAGCTGCTGCCCAGCGGCACGACCAACTGGGCGGTTGGTCAAGTCGAGGCTGCTGTTGCGTTCCTGAGTTTGGTCGAGTCGCAGGCAGGCGCATCCAAGGGCATGTTCCCCGAGTTGTATCCGTTTGACTGCAATGCCTGCCACCACGACATGGACAACTTGCGCTGGGCGCCCAATGTCAGCGATGAGCCAGGCCAGATTCGCTTGCGCGATGCCCATTTGCGCAACGCCGCGAATGCGATTGCCGTTCGTGATGCTGGGCTGGCGCAGCGCTGGCTAGAAGCCCTGGCAACGCTGAACACGTCGGCGCAGCTCGGCACCGGGCAACTGCAAAGTGCCGCACGCAATTTCCGCACGCGCTTGGCGCAACCAGCAATGGATGCCGTAGGCAAGCGCTGGTCTATCGCCGAATCACGCAGGTTGTTTGCGCAAATCGCCAGCCAGCAAGCTGCCGCAGACGGCATGGGTTACACGCTGGCCGAGCAGGGCGCCATGGCTTTGTCCATTCTGGCCAGCGATTCAAACCCGGCAGAGCAGGCGGCGATCGCAAGTGCCATCGAGGCGCTGTATGGCACGGTGGATAACCGAGCAGCGTTTGTGCCGGCGGACTACACCGCGGCTGTTCGCGAACTCAGCACGGCAGTTCAGGCGCAGTAAGCCCTAAGCCCGAAGGGCAATCAATCCGGCAATCCGGCTTATGGATGCCGTACGCTAAACTGCGCGGCTCAATATTTATTAGGTGTCCTGTGCGATGACAGCGCCGAATCAAACTCCTGTTCGTATTGGCCTGCACGGTGCTACGGGGCGCATGGGGCTGTCGCTGGTGCGCGCGATTGACCAGGCCGATCAAGCCGAATTGATCGGCGGGTACGAGCCAGCAGGCTCAGAACTCGTCGGCGCCGACCTTGGCCGGCTCGCAGGTCTCGACCCAAACCATGCGTTGGTTGGCAATGACCTGGCCGGCTTGTTGGAACAGTGTGACGTGCTGATCGACTTCTCGCGGCCGGCAGGCTTTGAGGCTGCCCTGGCTGCCTGCGCGGACAGCGGCACGGCGTTCGTTTCCGGCACCACCGGCTTGTCCAGCGAGCAATTAGCGTTAATGGATGATGCCGGGCAGGGCATTGCCGCGTTGCACGCGATGAACTTCAGCCTCGGCGTGGCCGTGTTGCGTAAATTGGCGCGCGATGCCGCAGCCATGCTGGGCGATGTGGCCGACATTGAGATTGTTGAAGCCCATCACCGACACAAGGTTGACGCGCCCTCCGGCACTGCATTGGCAGTTGGTGAGGCGGTGGCCGAAGGGCTGGGGCGGCCACTGGAGCACGTGGCAACCTGGTCGCGGCATGGCAACACCGGCCAGCGCACGCCAGGCAGCGTGGGCTTTTCGGTGATCCGCGGTGGCGACATCGTCGGCGAGCACACCGTGCTGTTTGCAATGGACGGCGAGCGGATCGAGCTTAGCCACCGGGCGACCGACCGGATGATCTTTGCGCGCGGCGCGGTGCGTGCTGCGGTTTGGTTGGCGGCGCAACCCGCGGCAAGCTACGCCATCGACGACTTATTGGCCTAGCAGCCTGTCGGACTTCGCGGAATCTGCCACGAATTCGCCGTGTGGCCGCCTTCTGCACGCTTCCTCCTCGCATAGAATGACTATGCAGCGTCGAAATGCGCACAGAATACGACTCACACGACAAATTCTCGCGACGATCCCGGAAGCCCGACAGGCTGCTAGCCGAATCTGATTGTCAGACACCCGCCGCAGCAACGCGGCGGATTCCTTCGACGGCTCAGCTACCGCAACTGAAACCGCTGTCGGTCACATAGGTCAGTGTGCCCAAGCTATTGCCCGGCACGTCCTCAAAGAATTCCAGCGTGACCGGAGAGCCCGGGTTAACGAAGGACGCGTTGCCATCGAAGAACACGGTGTAACTGCCGTTTCCACGGTCCACCGCCAGCACAGAATCGCCTGCGCCCAAGGGATCGAGTTGCGTGCGCGAGCGCAGCGCTGCGCCCGGTGTCAACGACCTCGCTGAAATCAGCCTGCCTTGCTGGCTCTCAAGCGTGCCCACGCGCGGCCGCACGGTGATGGCCGCGGAGTTGCCGAACTCTTGTGAGAAGTCGCAAAACAGCGTGTCACCAACCCCGGGGTCAACTGCGGTAACCGCCGTCAGTGCACCGGCCGACGCCTGCAAATGGTGGTAACCAATATCCAGGTTGTCCTGTTTTTGGTCGTTGCCGCCGTCAAACACGCCCAGTACGCTGGTTGTGACGGTAAATGCCAAGTCGTTGGGTAGTAAGCCCGGGTGCCCCAAATTACTCGTAGTCCGGGTCTCGTCGCCACCACCTCCGGCACCCAGGATCAAACCCACCAGCGGGTTGCCAGCTTGACCCAAATAGAAGCCTTGTAGCCATTGCGGGTTGGTGGCCGGCGCAAAGGCGTTGTCGCCGATGGCCTGGTCGGCATTCAGGTTGTAGTCGATCAGCACGTCGGGGGCCGCAGTAACAACAGGCCCGGTGTAATTCTCGTCCGCCGTGCTTGTACCGACAGAGTTGTCGTCGTTGGCAACAACAATGTTGTCCAAGACCGACAACGTGCTGCCAGTGCTTGATGCGACGTTGATTCCGCCACCAGCGCTCGCTTGTACAACTTGGTTGTAGGCAACAGTGTTGTTTTGCAACAGCAAATTATTGCCTTGCGTGCTGAGTTGCCGTGCCCAAATGCCGCCGCCTGAACCACTGACATTGCCAGTGAACAGATTGTTCAACACGGTCATGTCGGTCCCAAAATTGCCGCCATCGGAGATCCAGATGCCACCACCGGCCGACGGCGCGGCGTTACCGAGGAACTGCGAATCCTGAATGCTCAGCGTACCGCTGGAGTTCGTGTAGAACCCGCCGCCGCGTGCATTGAAGCCGTCGGACTCCGCAACATTGTCCGAAATGATGCTGCCAACAATTTTCACGTTGTTGCCGCTGAAGCCCGAGTAGATGCCACCGCCGTTGGCCGAGGACGACGTGCCCTGGGCAGTGGCGCGGTTGCCGGATATCAGCGAGTCGGTGACATTGAGTTCGCCGCCATTTGCCAGCGCGACGCCGCCGCCAAGCGCGGCTACGTCAAGTTCGCCCAGCGCTTGGTTGCGCAAAATCTTCGCATTGATGAAGTCGGCAGTGCCGATGGCATCAAGATACACGCCGCCGCCGTAGCCAGGAATCGTGCCCGACGAATTACCCGACAGCACGTTGTCGCTGATTTCGGTGTTTTCCACCGAAATGCTCGAGCTCGCCACATAGATGCCGCCACCCACATCAGCGGCCGCCGAATTGTTGCCATTTTGGCTGACAACTGAGTCAAGCACCGCCACTGTGGAGCCACCCATGACCGCGAGGCCGCCCCCAAAGGTGATCCCGCCGTCGCCGGATGATTCGTCCAGCGTATTGTCAGTAACTGAACTGTTGATAATGTCCAGTCTGCTACCAGTGGCAACCAGAATGCCTCCGCCATGCAAGTTGGCGCCCTGACTGGTCGTAACGTCATTCCTGCTTACGGTGCTGTTTTCCAGCACCGCATCAGAGCCATTGAGCACCGCCAGGCCGCCGCCACCAACATCAATGGTGTCGTTGAACTGCAACTGAATGGACCGCAGCAGGATGTTGCTTGACGGTGTCTGGGTGCCGAGAACCGCCAATGCACCACCAGCCACGCCAGCCGGCGGCCGGCTGAACGCAATTTCAATGCTGCGAACCGTGATGTTGCTTGAGCTGTCGATGGTCAACATCCGCTGGCCGCGCTGCGCGTTGACGCGCAGGCTAGTGCTTGGGGAGTCCTCCCGCGGGTACAAGCGCCCGGGGGCCATGGAGCCAATCAGCGCTACATCGTTCCGGCTGTCCAGGGTCAAATTTGGAATGCTGCTGTAGAAGCCCTCTTCAAACACAAAGATAACTGGGTTACCGCTTATTCCATTGTCGGTTCTAATGGCGGCTTGCGCGACTGTGAGCGCATCGAGCCCGTAGCCGGTGCCATCGCCGGTTCCGTCCGCATCATCACTGACGAAGATGATGGGGTCGGCCCCGCTACCGACGACTGAGGTCAGCTCGGCACCGGTCAGTTCAAACTCCAGGCCATCACCCAACAAGTCGCCGTCGGTATCAGGGTTGGTGGGGTCGGTGTCGCCGCCGATATCGTAAACGCTTGGATCACCGGCAAACCCGACCTCGACGTTGTCCTTGAGGCGGTCGCCGTCGGTATCGGTATTGGCCGGGTTGGTTTGCAAGTTTGCCAATTCGTTCTGATTGCTCAGGCCATCGCCGTCCAGGTCGGCGACAAAATCGTCCTCGAACAATGGATTGAGGAATGCAAAGACATCCGCATTTTGCCCATTGGTGTCGCTGGATACGATGTTGTTTGCGGTATCCGAGAAGACGATGGCGCGACCATCAAAGTTGATGCTTGCCGTGCGGCCAACAGCCGGGTTGTTGATGGATTCGCCGTCGAATGTGCTGAAAAAGTCGCCAAGCAAATTGCGATGCGCGCGGAATATCGGGCTTTGCAAACCACCATCAACACTGGGCAGAGTGGCTGGCACGCGCTTGACGAATGTCGAGAACGACGGCCCCGGCTCTGGGGTGGGGTAGGCCGCGCCATCCAGACCGTCTTGCCGCGATGTGAAGACGACAAAGCGCCCATCGGTCGAAATGCGCGGGTCGCCAACGCCATCCGGGTTCGGGTTGCTACCGAATGCGGAATCGCCGTTGGCAAGCCCGTTCGGGTCGGTGTTGACGGTGCTGAACACGCCACTGACGCGATCAAGCAGATAGATGTCGGCGCTAGCGGTACCTTCGCCGCTAAAGTCCGAGTCGGACTCGAACACCAGCAGTTGCCCATCGCCCGACAGGCTCGGGCGCGTGCTAGTGGTGCCTAGCGCGCCGTTTGCAGCAATCTCGAAGCCACCTTGATTGGCGTCGCGAATGACGATGTCATAGCCGGATTGCATGGCCTGAAAATCCTGCGGGTTGGTATCACCTGGGAAGTCGGCATTTGCCGCAAACGCCACAACGCTGCCGTCGGCTGAAACCCCGATTCCCTGGCAACCAAAGCTTGTTTCGCCATCGCTTTCGCAATACGAGAATTCGGTGTCGGCGTCATAGCTGACCGCGGTGCGATCCAAGCCCGAGCCAGTGGCTATGTCATAGCGCCAAATATGGGTGCCAGTACTCGGTGTCGTTCCGCCACCCGATTCGCCGACGAAATAGACGTAACGTTCATCCGGCGAGAACTCACATTCGTTGCCAACGCTCGCGAATTGGATAAATCCTTCACTGGGTAGGCCGCTGACAATCTCAAAGGTGGGATTGGGCGTTGCCGCCAGATTGGCCAAAACAACTTGCCTGCCGGAGACCGTGACGCTATTGCCGTTGTCGGCTCGTGTCGTTGGCAGGTTGGTCGCCGTTGTTGCAAACGCAAGCAAATTGCCGCTGTGGCTGACGCAGGCGAATTCGGAATCGTTGTTACCGCCGGACATGCCATCAGTTGTAACGACTTCCAACATGTCTGTATCCAGCGACTTGCGGTAAACGTTTTTGACCCCGGCAGTTGGCATCACGCCGTTGTCGTCTGTCGTGCTGCTGCTTGACTCAAACACGACATATTGGCCGTTACCACTGACGCGCGGGCGCGTGCTCGGCTGATCATTCTGCGTGTCGTTGCTGGTCCGGCTCAGCAGCACCGTCTGCGCTGCGAGGATGATGCCGCTGCGATCAACGTTGACATCGACCAGCAAGGTGGCGCCGCCGCTGAAATACTGCTGGTACTGGGTGCCGCCAATGTCAACAATTTGGCCCGGTTGCCAGGCATCGTCTGTCACGACAGCGTTTGCCGGATTACCCGTGCCATCGACCCGTAGCGTGTTGCGGCCATCGGTCAGGCTTTGAACTTCCAGTGCGTCAACGGCGAGCGCGGTGTCGCCCAGCGAGATCAACTCGATATTGCGCGCGCGCTGGTGGCGCGGCACGGCAGCGTAATTGATCCGGGCCGGATTGCCGTCCTCGCTACCAATTGCCAGCATATCGACACCTTCGCCACTGGGGTCGTTACTGCCGCCATCTGCGAGAATGTCGCCAGTGAATTCAAGGTTGTCATTGCCTCGGCCACCGCGCAGCACGCTATTGGCAGACAGCGAACCCAGCGAGTCGTTGCCGTCCCCAGCGATGATGAACGTATTTGATGCGGGCAGCGCATTGGATTGGTCATCACCAATAGTCATGTTCAGGCCGAGGAAGTTGTCACCATTGATGACATGTACCCGGCCGGCGGCGGATACTGGCGTATCAACCAACGGCACGCTGACCAGCAAGTCGTCGAAGCCATCACCGTTGAAGTCACCCAAGGTGGTAACCATCTCGCCGGTACGGTCATCATTGGCGCCGGGTTCCTCCGATTCGATCACGAAGCCGTTGCGGCCGTCGAGACCGGACAGGTCCAGGCTGCTCGCATCCGGCGTGCCACCGAACAACAAGTAGGCGGTGCCATCTTGCGGTGATATGCCGGTTGCAGCGAACGCGGGGTAACCGATGATGACATCGCGCAGGCCGTCACCGTTGATGTCGCCGCCACCGCCGACGCTGTCGCCGAAGAACGACGCCTCACTGGCCGGCGGGAACACGAAGTAGCCGTTGCTGCCATCCAGCTCCCCGCGGAAATACCCACCGGGGATGGTCGCAGGGTCGGGGTTCATGTTGGTGCCAAACAACACGTGGGCCATGCCGCGGCGTGTCGAACTGTCGCCCGGGTCAAACGTGACGCCAGGCTCACCCACAATGAAGTCACCGAAGCCGTCGCCGTTGATATCGTCTGCAAAGGCCACAGAGCCGCCAAGTTCGCCGTTGGCGTCATTGCTGCCTTGGTACTCGAAGCCGTCTTCCGGATTGTCCAACAAGCTGTTGACGACGACCTGTTGCGAGCCGAAAGCCGCGCGATCACGCCCGGCGACAGCGTAAACCGAGCCACTAGCAGACACACCTTGGCGGGTGGCTGTGGGCGCGCCGACAATCAAGTCGTCGATGGCGTCGCCATTCACATCGCCCGCATCCACTGCGCTACCAAAACCATCACCCGTTTGCGGCCCAAGTATTGCCAAGTCAGGTTCCAAACCACTGATTGGGGGCGAGGTGAAGTTGGTACCGGTCTCGGCATCGCCAAACAACACAAAGACTGCGCCGGGAAGCGATTCGCTCTGCGCGTTGAACGCGCCGGGTGCGCCGACCAACAGGTCTGGGAACGCGTCGCCATCGATGTCGCCCACTGCCAATGCAGTTCCAATTTCCGCACCAACTTGGTCGAAGTCGTTGTTCTCCAGCACTTCGTAGCGAATGGTGCCTGGCTCTTCGTCCGATAAATCATTGAACGCCGGGATGGTCGCGCTACCGAACAACACGTAAACCCGACCGTCATCGGTATCGATGCTAGCGAGGTCGGCTCCGGGGTCGCCGATGATCAGGTCATTGAAGCCATCTCGGTCAACATCGTGGCCGATCACGGCTTCACCAAAGCGCTCAGACGTGCTGAACAGCGTGCTGGTCACTACAAAGCCATTTTTGCCGTCGGCGCCGGCTGGGGAGGCATTAAATGGCTCGCTGGCACCGTAGAAAACAATGACTTCTCGCTGGCTGGCGTTGTCTTGCACCATGGCAATGTCGTCGAAGCCATCGCCATTGATGTCACCAACATTGGTGGCGGTGCGGCCCAGGTTGCCATCAGGAATCTGACCAGCGATGGTGGTGTTGGCCTCGTTGAGCGAAAAGATATTCAGCAGCAAGTCTTGCGTCTGCGTATTGGCGAGTGGCCCACGGGGGTCCAGGTCGTCAATTGTCAGGCTCAACTCAAATAGCCCACTACGCTTAAAGGGCGGCGTGAACCCCACAGCGCCGGGCGTGCTAAACGTGGCATTGATGTCGGCCAGACTGCCGCGAATGGTGACCGTGTCAGTAAAGTTGCTGTCGCCGACAAAGTTGAGGCCGCCCTCGGTGGCATCAATCACATTAAATGCGCCGATTGCTTCAGTCGTAGTCAGCACGACCTCGACTTCACTGCTCTCGAAGCCTGAGCCTTCATCAGGATCGGATACTGCGAGGCCATTAATGGCAGTTCGCGTGGTGATATTCCCTACAATCGGCTGCGCCGGCACGGTGGCCTGCGGCCGGTTGTTTGGCGGTGTTACGTCAATCGTGAACGTGAACGGCCCGTTGGGGTTGCTTGCGGCGCCGCCGTTGCTCAAATTGAACGAGAAGCTGTCCTGACCGCCAGTCGGCTGCGTTTCATTGAGGTAGTCCACAGTTCCCGCAGCCAGGTCCGCTTGCGTGAAGCTCTCGCCAACGTTCAGTGGCGTGCCACTGAGTAATAATCCACCGTCCGTCGGCACCGCCGTCAAATCGTAAGTAATACCCGAATCTGCCGTATCGACGTCTGTCGTTCTCAGCAGGAATGTATTGATCTGAAGCGTGTCGCCATTGTTGATTCTAATTGTCGAAATGACAGGGTCATCAGGCGCGTCGTTTACACCGGTCACAGTTTGGAAAGCGGTCCCCGTCGAACTGAACTCACCGTCTGAGATGGTGTAGGTGAAGCTTTCATCCACGCTGTCGCCCGTCGTGAGCGTCTCGAATCGCCCGTTCGGATCATAGGTGTAGCTGCGATCAGCGTTGACGGTCAGAAGCGCGCCCGAGGTCAATACAATTTGCTGCCCCACGTTCGCGGCATTACCTTCGACCTGCGTAATGACAAAGTCTGTGGTGCCGTCATCATCGGTGTCATTCACACCCACGCTACCGGCGCCGCCGCTGTCTGCTGCATCCTCGGTGGTTGTGCCGATATTGCCGCCAAATGCGTTCACGGGTTCATTGACATCGTTGATATTGATGGTTACAGCAGCCTCTGCAGGCGGTGCTGTCCCATCATCGACAGTCACGGTTATCGTGAAGCTTGGGCTGGTTTCGAAGTCCAGTTCCGACTCGTTGCCGACCAGCAACTCGCCACTTGTGGCGTTGATCTCGAATTCATTGTTGGGAACACCCGCGACAATGGCGTAGGTGAGGGCATCACCATCGGCATCGTTGGCGGCCACCGTGGCAAACGCCGTCTGGTTGGGCGTATTTTCGTCAACGGCAAAGGTTTGGTTTGCAACCAGCGGCGGGTCGTTCACCGCCGATACCGTAATCGACACCGTCGCCACGTTGGAGGTGACGCCAGCGTTGTCGTTAACCGTGTAGCTAAAGCTGTCGGTGCCGTTGAAATCTGCAGCCGGGGTGTAGGTCACCGAGCCATCAGGCTCAACCACTGCGCTACCGTTGGCGGCATTGCTGACGATGGCTACGCTAGCAGCGTCAATACCGTCATCGACATCGTTGTCGTTTCCAAGCACGAGTACGTTGACAGGCGTGTCTTCGTCTGTGGTGGCGGCATCATTGGCTGCGACGGGCGGATCGTTGACGGCCGTTACAGTAATCGACACGGTCGCCACGTTGGAAGTGGCGCCCGCATTGTCGTTGACGGTGTAGGTGAAGCTGTCGGTGCCGTTGAAATCGGCAACCGGGGTGTAGGTTACCGAGCCATCAGGCTCAAGCACAGCGTTGCCATTGGACACGACGACCACGGTGGAAACGTCAATACCATCGTCCACATCGTTGTCATTGGCAAGCACGAGCACGTTGACCGGCGTGTCTTCGTCGGTCGTGGCCGCATCGTTGGCTGCGACCGGCGGATCATTGACGGCCGTTACCGTAATCGACACTGTCGCGACGTTGGATGTGAGGCCAGCGTTGTCATTGACGGTGTAGCTGAAGCTGTCGGTGCCGTTGAAGTCGGCAACCGGGCTGTAGGTCACTGAGCCATCAGGCTCGACGACGGCACTGCCGTTGGCGGCGCTGCTCACGATGGCGACGCTGGAAGCGTCAATCCCATCGTCCACGTCGTTGTCGTTGCCAAGTACGAGTACGTTGACAGGTGTGTCTTCGTCTGTGGTGGCGGCATCGTTGGCTGCGACGGGCGGATCATTCACAGCCGTTACGGTAATCGACACTGTAGCCACATTGGAGGTGGCGCCAGCGTTGTCGTTGACGGTGTAGGTGAAGCTGTCGGTGCCGTTGAAGTCTGCCGCCGGCGAGTAGGTGACCGAGCCGTCGGGCTCGACCACGGCGCTGCCATTGGGTGCATTGGTCACGATCGCTACGCTGGCAGCGTCAATACCGTCATCGACATCGTTGTCGTTAGCAAGCACGAACACGTTGACAGGCGTGTCTTCGTCTGTGGTGGCGGCATCATTGGCTGCAACAGGCGGATCATTCACGGCGTTGACCGTGATGTTGACAGTTGCGATGTTGGATGTAGCGCCAGCGTTGTCGTTAACCGTGTAGCTAAAGCTGTCACTGCCGTTGAAATTCGCTGCCGGCGAGTAGGTGACCGAGCCATCGGGTTCGACCACTGCGCTGCCGTTGGCTAAGTTAGTCACGATGACCACGGTGGAAGCGTCAATACCGTCGTCCACATCACTGTCATTGGCAAGCACGAGCACGTTGACAGGCGTGTCTTCGTTCGTCGTGGCGGCATCATTGGCGGAAACGGGCGGGTCATTGACGGCGTTGACCGTGATGCTGACGGTTGCGACGTTGGATGTGGCGCCAGTGTTGTCATTGACGGTGTAGCTAAAGCTGTCACCACCGTTGAAATTCGCAGCCGGCGAGTAGGTGACCGAGCCATCGGGCTCCACCACGGCGCTGCCGTTGGCTGCGTTGGTCACGATGGCTACGCTAGCAGCGTCAATCCCATCGTCCACGTCGTTGTCGTTTCCAAGCACGAGCACGTTGACGGGTGTGTCTTCGTCCGTCGTGGCGGCATCATTGGCTGCAACAGGCGGATCATTCACGGCGTTGACCGTGATGT
>JAAFAL010000197.1 GCA_018222345.1 bacterium | reverse complement strand
GGCGGGCGATCATGTCCAGCAGGTTGCCTTGCTCGGGGCGCCCCAGCAGGCCCTGGTCGAACATCCAGTAATCGTTGTATTGCTTGCTCAGGTATTTGTTGCCGCTGTCACAGACAAAGCTGACGACGCGCTTGGGTTCGGTCTGCGCGTGGCAGTAGCGCAGCGCCGCGGCCAGCAGCGTGCCAGTGGATGAGCCGCCCAGGATGCCTTCCTTGAGTAGCAATTCGCGGGCGGTGTTCAGGCTGGTGGCGTCGTCGATGGTGTAGCCGGTCTTGACGCGCGAAAAGTCGGCGATGGACGGGATGAAGTCCTCGCCAATGCCTTCGATCAGCCAACTGCCGGCCTCGCCGTATTCGCCTTTTTCGATGTAATCAACCAGCACCGAACCTTTGGGGTCGGCCAGCACCAGCTCGGTTGCCGGCGACACCTCAGCGAAGTAGCGCGACAGCCCCGTAATCGTGCCCGCCGAGCCGACGCCGCAAACCACCGCATCCACGCGGCCGTCGAGCTGTTCGTAGATTTCCGGCCCGGTCGTCGTTTCGTGGGCGTACGGATTGGCGTCGTTGCCGAACTGGTTGACGTAGAAACTGTTGGGGATTTCCGCCGCCAGCCGCTCGGCCACATCGTGGTAGTAGTCGGGGTGGCCCTTGGCCACGTCGGAGCGGGTGATGTGAATCTGTGTGCCTAGCGCCTTGAGGTGGAAGATCTTCTCCTGCGCCATTTTGTCGGGGATGACCAGGATCAGTTTGTAGCCCTTTTGTGCGGCCACCAGTGCCAGGCCCAGGCCGGTGTTGCCAGCTGTGGCTTCGATGAGCGTGCCGCCGGGTTTGATCTTGCCGTCGCGCTCGGCGGCGTCGATCAGCGACAGGCCGATGCGGTCCTTGATGCTGCCGGTGGGGTTCTGGTTTTCCAGCTTCAGGAACAATTCGCAGCAGCCGGTATCCAGCTTGCTGACCTTGAGCATGGGCGTGTTGCCAATGGTGTCCAGCACGCTCCCAAATGTGTTGGATGACATGGCGTGTCTCCGTGTTGTTTGCACTCAGGATAACGCGCTTGGTGTGGCAATCCAGTGCTTTGTGCATGGTAGGCTTCAGGCATGCTGCGCGCGCCCAATCCAATTCGGCTCGCATGCGCGGCCTTGGCCTGCGGGCTGGGGCTGGCAGGGTGGGTTTATGCCCAAGACACGTCAGCATCCAGCGAGCGCACGGCTTGGGTGGTCACCCTGGCCGATGCCATCAGCCCGGCAACTGCCGACTATTTCACCCGCGCGCTGGACGATGCCGCCGATGCCGGCGCGCCCTTGCTGGTGCTGGAACTCGACACACCCGGCGGCCTGGATGCGTCGATGCGCAGCATGATCAAGCGCATCCTCGGCAGCCCGATTCCGGTGGTCACCTATGTGTCGCCGTCCGGCGCGCGAGCAGCCAGTGCCGGCACCTACATTGCCTACGCCAGCCATGTTGCGGCAATGGCGCCGGCGACCAATCTTGGCGCGGCCACACCCATCCCGGTCGGCGGCCAGCAACCGGCTGCTGAACCCGAAACACCAGACACCCCCGCCGGCCGCGCCGCCGAGGAAGCCGAAAAGCTCGCCGACAAGGCCAGTGACGAGTCCGGCGACAGCGAAGCCAGCGACGCGCCGCCCGAAACCGCAGCGAGTCGCAAGGCCGTGAGCGACGCGGTGGCCTACATCCGCAGCCTGGCCGAGCGTCGGGGCCGCAATGCCGACTGGGCCGAAAAAGCCGTGCGCGAAGGTGTCAGCCTGTCGGCCGAGGCCGCGGTCGAGAAAAACGTCGTTGACCTGATTGTCAACAACCTGCCGGAGTTGTTCGAGCAGGTCGACGGCCGCGAAGTGCAAGTGGCCGGCGGCACCGTGACCATCGATGCCAAAAATTTGGCCATCCAGCGCATCAAGCCCGACTGGCGCGTCAAGCTGCTGTCCATCATCACCAACCCCACGCTGGCCTACATCTTGATGATGATCGGCATCTACGGCCTGCTGCTCGAAGGTTACAGCCCCGGCTCGCTGGTGCCCGGCACGGTGGGCGCCATTTGCCTGTTGCTGGCGCTGTTTGCCTTCCAGGTGTTGCCGATCAATTACGCCGGCCTGGCGCTCATCGTGCTGGGCGTGCTGCTGATGATTGCCGAGGCGTTTGCTCCCAGCTTTGGTGTGCTGGGGCTGGGCGGCATCGTCGCCTTCGTGTTCGGCTCGGTGTTGTTGATAGACACCGACGTGCCCGGTTACGGCATCAACCGCGGCGTGATCGCGGGCATCGCCACGCTGGGCGGCGGCCTGATGCTCGCCACCATTTACTTGTTTGCCAAATCGCGCAGCGCGCCCGTGCGCACCTCCAGCGAGGGCCTGATCGGCGCTGTCGGGCCAATGAATGATGCTGCCGCCGCCGGCGACGCCGGCTGGGCGGTGATCGACAGTGAAACCTGGCAAGTGCGGCCCCGCGCCGATGTTGCCGCCGGCGAGCGCGTACGCGTCACCGCCATGGACGGCCTGACGCTAGTCGTCGAACCCATTTCTAGCAAGGAGCCATCGTCATGATGACAGTCATCCTCCCGATTGCGGTTGGCCTCGCAATCATTTTGTTCTCGGCCATCAAGATCCTTGACGAGTACGAGCGCGGCGTGGTCTTCACGCTGGGCCGCTACACCGGCACCAAAGGGCCGGGCCTGATCATCCTCATCCCGTTCATCCAGCGGATGCGCAAGGTGGATATGCGCATCGTCGTCATGGATGTGCCCACGCAGGACGTGATCAGCCGCGACAACGTGTCGGTGAAGGTGAATGCCGTGGTGTATTTCCGCGTCGTCGATGCCAGCAAGGCGGTGTTGCAGCTTTCTCTGATACACATCT
>JAAFAL010000027.1 GCA_018222345.1 bacterium | reverse complement strand
CATCGCGGATGTCGGCCAGTTGGCTGTCCAGGCCAGCAGCATGCACAGCAGCGTAGCCGTCGCTGCCCAGCAGCCCGCGCATGCGCGCAATCAAGGCATCCACAAAGGCGTCCTTGTCGCCGCCCTGCGGTGCATCATCGGGCAGGCCTTCGTTGACCGCAGCGGCATCGCGCACCAAGGCCTCGCCATGTTCGGCCTGCAGGCTGGTGGCCACATCACGCACATAGTCGCCTTGGTAGCCACCGGCGGGGAATGGCGCTGCTACGCCAGCCTGTTGCAGATACCGGCACCAGACACTGGCCGCGAGAATGTCCATCTGCCGGCCAGCGTCATTCACGTAGTACTCGCGCGCCACAGTGTGGCCGGCGGCGGCAAGAATGTTTGCCAAGCTGTCGCCCAGCGCCGCGCCGCGGCCGTGGCCCACATGCAGCGGGCCGTTGGGGTTGGCCGACACGAACTCGACCATGACGGTCTCGCCGCTGCCAGGCTCGGCACAGCCGAAGCGCTCGCCCTGCTCCAGCACATCGCGCACAACGGCGACTGCCGCATCTTTGGCGATGGTGAAATTGATAAACCCGGGGCCGGCAATCTCCACCTTGGCGACATGCTCAGACGCCGGCAAGGCGGCGACCAAGCGCTCGGCCAGGTCGCGTGGTTTGCAGCCAGCCTGCTTGGCTGATGCCAAGGCGATGTTGGAGGCAAAGTCGCCGTGCGACGCATCACGCGTTCGCTCCACCGCAATCCGCTCGGCGGCAATGTCGAGGTCGAGCGCGCGTAGGGCGTCGTGGAGCAAGGATGCGATATGCGCCTGCATGGCGTTGGCGGGCTGGGCAAAGGGTCGCGCATTTTACACGCTGCTTTGCCTGCCCGGCGGCCAGGCGGCGCTCAGATCATGCTTTGGGGGTCGATATCCACCGACCAGCGCACACGCCGCGCCTGCGGGTCGGCGTATAACTGCGGCAACAGTTCGCCCAGCAACGCATGCAAGGGACCACGCTGTTTTGCCTCAATCTGCAATTGCCAGCGCCAGCGCCCGGCCTTGCGCTCCATCGGCGCCGGGTTTGGCGCCCACACTTCGATGCCCGCAGCGGCTATTGCACGTGCCGCATCGTGCGCCCGCTTCAAAAACGCCGGTGCGGCTTGGGCATCGACCGACTCGGCGCGCAGCAACGCCTGAAAACCATAGGGCGGGAACGCCGCCTCGCGGCGCTCGTCCAGCGCGGCGCTGGCAAACCGCCCGTAGTCGCCGCTGGCCAAACGCTGCAGCAATGGATGCTCGGGGTGGCTGGTCTGGATGACCACGCGCCCCGCCCGCGCGCCGCGCCCGGCACGGCCGGCAACCTGCAGGATGGTTTGCGCCATGTGCTCGGGCGCACGGAAGTCGGCGCCGAACAACCCTTGGTCGCCATCGGCCACGGCCACCAGCGCCAAGCCGGCGAAGTCGTGGCCCTTGGCCAGCATTTGCGTGCCGACCAGTAGCTGAGCCTTGCCGCTCGCGGCATCGGCAAGTGCTGCTTCCAACGCGCCACTGCGCCGGGTGCTGTCGCGGTCGATACGCGCCATGCCAATGCCGGGGAAGCGTTTGCGCAATTGCGCCTCGACCCGCTGGGTGCCCGCGCCGGCCGCACCCAGATCATCGCTGCCACAGTCCGGGCACTGCGCTGGCGCGCGCGCAGTGCGGCCGCAATGATGGCATCGCAGTTCGCGGCGTTGGCGGTGCAATGTCATATGCGCGCTGCAACGGCCGCAACTGGCCACCCAGTCACAACTTGAACACAACACCGTCGGCGCATAACCGCGGCGGTTAATAAATACCAGCGCTTGCGCACCCTGTTTAAGCACCTGCTCGATAGCGCTGATTATTGGCTCGCTCAAACCGTCAAACAATTGCAGGTTTGTGGTGTCCAGCAGATCAATCTTGGGCAACTGCGCTGCGCCCGCGCGCTGGCGCAAACGCAGGTGTGTGTAACGGCCCTGCTGGGCGTTGTGCAGCGACTCCAGGCTGGGCGTGGCGCTACCCAGCACCACCGGCACGCCCATCAATTGACCGCGGCGCAGCGCAACGTCGCGGGCGTTGTAGCGAAAACCATCGCCCTGCTTGTACGCCGTGTCGTGCGACTCATCGACGACGATCAGTGCCAACTTGGGCAACGGCGTGAACACGGCCGAGCGCGTGCCAACCAGAATCGAGATATCACCACGCCGCGCATCGGCCCACACGCGCGCGCGCTCGGCGTTGGTCTGGCCGGAATGCAAGGTCTCGACCCGCGCGGCGAAGCGTTGCCGCAGGCGTGTGATCAGTTGCGGGATCAGGCCGATCTCGGGCGCCAACACCAGCGCCTGCTGGCCGGCGGCGACCAAAGACTGCAGCGCCGCGCAATAGACCTCGGTTTTGCCACTACCGGTGACCCCATCGAGCAAAAAGGCGGCAAAATCGCCCGCCGCCACGGCTTGGCCGATGGCCTGCGCGGCCGCGTGTTGTTCTGCGTTGAGTGTCGGCGCCGGCGTGGTCGCTACGGGCGGCGTAGCTGCAGCTTCGCAACGCTCGACCATGCCGCGCTCCAACAAGCTGCGTAGCACGGCGGCGCGGCCTGCAATCGCTGGCAAGGCATCGGCAGTGGCCATGCCGCCCGCGGCCCGCAAGGCATCGAGCAATACGTGCTGGCGGCTGGCGTTTGCCGCAGGGCTGGGCGCGTCGTCAAGCAACCGCCACGCGCGCTCAGGCTCGGGCAAGACTTGGCCCTGCCGCAAGCTTGCAGGCAAGGCTGCGGCATACACCTCGCCGACCGGATGGTGGTAGTAGCGGGCGCACCAGTTCAACAAGTCCATGGCGCTGTCGGTCAGTAACGGCGCGTCGCCCAACACCGCCTTGACGGGCTTGATCGTGGAAACGCCAGGTGGTGGCTTTTTAACCACCTCGACCACCACCCCCACCAAGGTTCGGCGGCCAAAACCCACCTTGACCCGATGCCCCGGCAGGCAATCTCGCGGCGCACGGTAGCAAAACGCCTGTGGCATGGGCACCGGCACGGCAACGCTGACCAAATGGTCAGACATCCTGCTCACACCAGCCTGTGGATAAGATTGTGGATGAATCGCTCACCTGTGCGCCAAAGCAGCAAACTGTTAAGCCGAAGCAAATCACCCACATGCGCAGCAATAAAAAATATCCATTATTTTCAATTGATTAACGTCAGTTAACCACGTCCAAGTGAAGACATTACGTTTTTGTGACAAGCCGTGAGCATCACCCGTCCGGTGTTGATAAACGCCGCAACTGTCAACACCGTTCGTCGTTTTTTGCGCTGATCAAGTACCGGTTTTTTCGCCAGCCCGCCGGCGTTTGTCGCGCCGCAATATAGCCAGCACCATGCTCATCCAGGCCGGCGAGACCAGCAAACTGAGCGCGATCACCGACACTGTGACTTGGTAGGCGTACTCGGTGATCAGTTGCGTGCGCTGGCCCACGGCTGCCAGCACAAACGAGAACTCGCCAATCTGCGCCAGCACCGCGCCGGCGAAAATGGCATGGCGCCAAGTATCGCCCAGGCCGCGGAACATCAGCGCGTTCAGCGTGTTGTTGATCAGCAGCGCGGCGATCAGCAGGCCGCCAATCAGCCCGAGATTGGCGGCGATAAAGTTCAGATCGACCATCATGCCAATGCTGACAAAAAACAGCGCCACGAAAACGACGCGGAATGGCTCCAGACGGTGGTGCACCCAATTGGTCTCGCGCGCCACGCCCACCAGCATGCCCGCCACGAAGGCGCCCAAGGCCGTTGAAAGATGGAACAGGCCGGTTATCAGCGCCAGGCCCAGGCAACCCAGCACTGCGGCAAACACTTGCAGTTCGTGGTCCTTGCGCAAGCGATTGCCCAGCGGCAGCCGCACATACTTGCCCTTGATCATCCACACCAGCAGGCCACCAATGAACACGGTGCCGATCAACTGCAGGGTAATCGTGTGCGGGTCGGGCGCGCCGCCGCCAAGCACACCGATGATGATGAGCATGGGGATCAACGCAAGGTCTTGCGCCAGCAGCACGCCCAGGGCGTCGCGGCCGATCTTGGTGTGTAGCTGACCGGAATCGGCGAGATAGTTGAGCACTACTGCGGTGCTCGACAGCGTGATCACAAAGCCCAGCAAAACAATGCGCGCCATGCTCCAGCCCAGCGCCTGTCCGACCAGCCAGATCACGCCTACCGACAGCAGTGTTTGCACCAGCGTGCCCACAACGGTGACGCGCCAGTTGGCGATTAGCTTGGCCGGATTCGCTTCCATGCCGACAAAAAACAGCAGGAAAATCACCCCGAACTCGCCAAGCCGGGCGATCATTTCCTGGTTTTCGATCATCTCCAGCCCGTGCGGCCCGAGGATGATGCCGGCCAGCAAATAGCCCACCACATGCGGCTGTTTGAGCACGCGTGAAGCCAAGCCGATGATCAAGATGATCAGCAACCCCGCGACCAGCTTGAGCATGATGGGGTCTAGGTGCATCGTGGGAGTATCTCAGGCGGGGTGAAGAATCAGCAATGGACGCAGCGCGCCAGCAAGCCACGACGCAAATCGCAAGCCATGTTGCACGCAATTTTTTGGCTGGGCGCGCAATAGGGTTGCGGTACGCAACCACGTACAAACCGAATAGGCAGAGCCGGGCTCAGTGCAGCAAGGCAATACTGCTTGCGACAAAAGGGCAGGAAGCCCCTCCGAGGTGCCGCAACCACCAACTGGATTCCCGCTCTCGCGGGAATGACGAACACGTGCGCGTTGCTGGACGCCGCGTACGGCGGCAGCCTGTGCCCTGAGCGCCTTGAGACGCGCGCTCTATCCGCGCGTCTGCCCCAACACCTTGATGGCCCGCTTGGCCTTGAGGTGGCAGTTTTCATACTCGGCAAAGGTTTTTTGCACCTTGGCCGCCGAGATCAGTGTTGCCGCCTCGGCCCAGGCCGCAGACTCGCCAAAGCCATCGACGCGGGCGTCGGCCAGGGCTTTGTCGGCCTGCTTGAGCGATGCTACGCAATCGTCTTCCAAATCAGGGCGCTCGGTGGCCGCTGTCGCCGTCAGGCAAATGCCCAGCAACGCTGCGGTGATCAATGTTTTCAAAGCCATGGCAGGGGTTCCCTCTTGGTTGCGCGTCCTGCGCGGTTGTTGCACATCATTGTGCATTGTTTTGGATGCTCGCTACGGCGCCCAAGTTCCCGCGGCGGCACCATCGGCTGCAAGCGCGGTCTGACAGGTAATCGGCTACCGGATATGCAGGATGCGCGCAGGAATACTGGGGATCAGCTTGTTGTGGCTAGGCGCCGCTGCGGCGCAATTACCCGAAGACGAGCCGATCGAGTTCGAGGCGATTGAAGTCACCCCGGAATACGACCCCTTGTTCGACGCCGAACGGCGCTTGCGGGCGCTGATCGAGCAACTGCCGGGCACCGCCGAAGAAAAAGAGCTACTACGCGAACGCGCGCTGCGCGCGCTGGGCCTGGATGGCGATTTTGCCGTCGATGAACTCAAAGCCAATGAGTTGCGGCAGGTGGAATCGCTGGTCGATGCCCTGCAAAGCAATGGTGCTGTCGGTGACCGCGAACCGCCCGGCCCACAGTTGCCGGTGCGCCTGTCGGAGCGCGAGAAGCGGCTGCAGGAAATCCTTGAGGGCGTGGAGCCGGTCGAAGAGTAGCCGCTCAGTTGACGCCGGATGGCGCGCCAATGCTGCGCCAGCCCGAGTCAGGCGTGGCTGAAAACCTCAGCCGCCCTGATATGGCTGTCATTGCGAGCGTAGCGACGCAATCTCGTCATGCTGGCAGTCCGTGACGAGATTGCCGCGGCGCTTTGCGCCTCGCAATGACAAGCTTCAGCGGTGGGCCGCCCCCTAAGTTAGGGGACGGCGAGCGTAGCGAGCAGGGGTGTGGAAGAAAGACCAGTACGGCTTTGCGCTAGCAAAGCCCCGAGCGGCTAGCCCGCGAGGATTGCCGCGGCCCTTCGCGCCTCGCAATGACAGCCCTCAGGCCAACAGCCTAAAGTTCCTTCAGCCCTGTCACCATGCCGCTGCACACATCCTTGGCATCGCCAAACACCATCTGCGTGTTCTCGCCAAAGAACAGTTCGTTCTCGACGCCGGAGAAGCCTGTGCCCTTGCCGCGCTTGATGACGAACACTTCGCGGGCATGGTCAACGTTCAGGATGGGCATGCCGTAGATCGGGCTGGACTCATTGGTGCGCGCGGCGGGGTTGACCACGTCGTTGGCACCGATGACTAGCGCAGCATCGGCCTGAGCGAACTCTTCGTTGATCTCGTCGAGGTCGAAGATCATGTCATAGGGCACGCCGGCCTCGGCCAGCAGCACATTCATGTGGCCTGGCATGCGGCCAGCCACCGGGTGAATGGCGAACTTCACCTCGACATCAGCCTTTGTGAGCATTTGCACGAATTCCCACAGCTTGTGCTGCGCCTGCGCCACCGCCATGCCGTAACCCGGCACGATGATGACCTTGGCGGCATAGCTCATGGTGATGGCCGCGTCGGAGGCCTCGACGCTGGTCATGGTGCCCGACGGGCCGTCCGACTCGGTGCCGTCATCAGCACCAAAGCCCGAGAACAGCACATTGGCCAGCGAACGGTTCATGGCCTTGGCCATGAGCAGCGTCAGCAGGCTGCCTGCCGCGCCCACCACCGTACCGGCGATGATCATGGCAGCGTTACCCAGCACGAAGCCCTCGAAGCCGACGGCCAAGCCGGTCAGGGCGTTGTACAACGAAATGACCACCGGCATATCGGCGCCGCCAATGGGCGTTGTGATCGTCAGCCCCAAGAACAGCGACAGCAGGAAAAACACGCTGATCCAGAACGGCGAGGGCTGCTCGGCTGTCATCAGGCCGATGCCGATGAGAACAACGAACACGAAGACAATGCCGTTGATGATGTGATGCATCGGCATGGACCACGCCTTGCGCATCCAGCCCTGTAATTTGGCGAAGGCGATACCCGAGCCCGAGAAGGACACGGCACCGATCACACCGCCCAACACGGCCAAGGCTGCGATGCCCGTGCCATGCGCCACGGCGTTGCCGCTGTAGAGCTCAACCGCAGCAATTGCGCCGGCGGCACCACCGCCCATGCCGTTGTAGAGCGCCACCATTTGCGGCATGTCGGTCATGGCCACACGTTTGCCGCTGGCCCAGGCCAAGCCACCGCCCAGCACGATACCGACAACCATCAGGCCGACGTTGTGCAGGTCGGGGTAAAAGAACGTGGCCAACACGGCCACAACCATGCCCGCACCAGCCCAGCGAATACCGCTGGCAGCCGTGCGTGGCGACGCCATGCGTTTGAGGCCCAGGATAAACAGGACCGCCGCGGCAAAATAACTTGCTTGGATTAAAAAGTTCACGATGCG
Source organism: bacterium (assembly GCA_018222345.1). Taxonomy (GTDB): domain Bacteria; phylum Pseudomonadota; class Gammaproteobacteria; order Nevskiales; family OUC007; genus JAAFAL01. Next base: position 20,246 of record JAAFAL010000027.1, on the reverse strand, counting down.
CCCCTCAATCCTTTGAAGACTTGAACATTTCGAGCATGCGCTCGGTGACCACGTAGCCGCCGACAGCATTGCCAGCCGCCAGCACCACGCCGATAAAGCCGATCACCTGCCCGGTGATGCTTTCGGCATGGCCCAGCGCCACCATGGCACCCACGAGCACGATGCCATGCACGAAGTTGCTGCCCGACATCAGCGGGGTGTGCAAAATTGCCGGCACCTTGCCGATAATCTCGTAGCCGGTGAAGGCGGCGAGCATGAAGATATACAGGGCCACGAAGCCCGTCAGTGCGAGTTCTGGGGTCATGATTGACTCCTCAAATCAGAATTTGATGTGTCATTGCGAGCGAAGCGAAGCAATCTCGTAACGTTGGCAGTCCGTGACGAGATTGCCGCGGCCCTTCGGGCCTCACAATGACAGGTGTTTTTTACTTGATGGCAGCCTTGCCCTGTTCGTGTACAACCTTGCCGTCGTGCGTCAGCAGCGCGCCGGCGATGACGTCGTCCTCAAGGTCCAGCGCCAACTCGCCGTCCTTGATGAACAGCTCCATCAGGTTGAGCAAGTTGCGCGCATACATCTCCGACGCGTGCTCGGCCAGCATGGATGGCACGTTCAGCGGCGCGGCAATGGTCACGTCGCCGACGGCGATGGTTTTTCCGGGCTCGGTCAGTTCGCAGTTGCCACCACCCTCGGCGGCTAGGTCAACAATCACGGCGCCGGGCTTCATGGTCTCGACCATGGCCTTGCTGATGATCTTGGGCGATGGCCGGCCAGGGATGGCGGCCGTGGTGATGACCGAGTCGGCAGCCGAGACATGCTTTTCCAGCATCGCTTGCTGGGCGGCTTTTTCCTCGTCGTTCAGTTCGCGGGCGTAGCCACCCTCGGCATCGGCCTTGATGTCGGCCATGACGAACTTGGCACCCAGGCTCTCCACCTGTTCTTTCGCCGCAGTGCGCACGTCGTAGGCCTCGACAATCGCGCCCAGGCGGCGCGCTGTGGCAATGGCCTGCAAGCCGGCAACGCCAGCGCCAATCACCAGCACCTTGGCCGGGCGGATGGTGCCGGCAGCGGTCGTGAGCATGGGCAAAAAGCGCTCGAGTTCGCTGGCCGCGATCAGCGCGGCTTTATACCCAGCAACAGCAGCCTGCGACGACAGCGCGTCCATGGCCTGTGCGCGGGTGATACGCGGGATCAATTCCATCGCCAGCGTCGTGATCTTGCGATCGGCCAAAGCCTTGACGACATCAGGGTTGCGATGGGCCTGGATGAAGCTGGCCAGGATGCTGCCCTCGGCCATGGCTTCGATGTCCTTGGCCGTCGGCGGGTTCACCCGCAGCGTCACCTGTGCCTTGCCGGCGGCGGTCTTGGTGGCCTTGACCACCTTGGCGCCCTTGTCGGTATAGGCGGCGTCGGGAATCCGGCTGCCTTTGCCGGCACCGGCCTGCACAGTCAGTTCGGCGCCCAGTTTGACCACGCGGTCAACAACCGCCGGCGCCATGGCCACGCGCTTTTCGCCGCTGGCAGTTTCCTTGGGAACAAATACGTTCACGCTCATTGGCAAGCGATCCTCTTGCTTTTACTTGAATTCGTGGTGGCTATCGCGGCCCAAAACGGGTCGCGCTACTGCGGGCCGCAGCACTTATTTCAGGCTGCTGGGGTCGCGCTCAGCGTAGCCAGCGGGCAGAGAATATAGCGCGCGGTCAATTTTGTCGTGTGAGACTGTCGTTAAGCGTTGTTGCTGTGCACCATCGGTGGTTACCAGAATCGGCAGACCCTCTACCGCATCCATGTTAGGCGTTGCCGCCGCGGCAAAGCCGGTGGCGCGCGACAATTCGCTGAGCATGTCGTACATCTTGCGCACTGTGGCGTACTCGGCTTTGCTCATTTCAAGGGCTTTAGCCGCGGCCACACACAGGGTGTCGGTTTCGCCGTTGTCGCGCGTATAGGTGTAATCGTCGCAATCAACCTTGGCGACGGTGCGCGACTCGCCAGTTGCTTTCGGTGTCGGCGGCTTCGGTGGCTCGGCCATCTTGCCCATCATCCGCGCCATCATTTGCTCGGCCATGGCGCGCTGCTCGGGCGGCATCTTGGCCAATTCCTTTTCCATTTGCGCCTTGGCGGCGCTCATCTGCCCACCCAGTGCTGCAATGCCATCGCGGTCGATGCGGGTGTAGGTCTTGTCGGCCGGGTTGACCATGTAGGCGGTGTCTTCGGCGGCGCGGTACAACACCCAGCCGGTGGGGCCACCATCCATGCGCACCAGGCCATCAACCAGGCGCACTGTCGATTGCGGCTGGCCCGCGACATCGAACACCAAAGTGGTGTCGGCCATTGCCGGGCCTGCGGCCAACAGTAGGCCACCCGCGATGCCAAGAATAGAACGCGATAAGCTGCACGCCATGGGGAACTCCGTGCTCGTAAAACAAGCCCTGAATCGAAACTCGAATCGAGACTTGTGAATCAAAATCCGCCACCAGTTTACCTGATCGATGCTTCGGTCTATGTGTTCCGCGGCTGGTTCGCGCTGCCCGCCAGCATGACCGACGACGACGGCCAGCCGATCAATGCGCTGCACGGCTTTGCGGATTTCTTGGCCGGCCTGATCAGCCAAGTGCAACCGCAACACATCGCCGTGGCCTTCGACGAATCGTTGACCAGCTCATTCCGCAACCAAATCGACCCCAACTACAAAGCCAACCGCGAACCCGCGCCGGCCGATCTCAAGGCACAGTTCGGCCGCTGCCGGGCACTGTGCGACGCCTTGGGCCTGTGGCATATGGCCAGCGAAAGCTTCGAGGCCGACGACTTTATCGCCACGCTCACCCGCCAGGCACAAGCTGCCGGCCAGCCGGTGACCATCGTCTCGCGGGACAAAGACTTGGCGCAGTTGCTGGGGCCAAACGACAGCCTGTGGGACTTCGCCGCCAACCAGCACATGCGCCTGGACGGCGTACGGGAAAAATTTGGCGTGCGCGCCGATCAGATGCTCGATTACCAAGCGCTGGTCGGCGACACCGTGGACAACATCCCCGGCATTGCCGGCGTCGGCCCCAAGGCCGCAGTTGCCCTGCTGAAGGCCTTCGACACGCTGGAGGGGATTTACGCCAATATCGACGCCGTACTTGCGCTGAACATCCGCGGCGCAAAACGCTTGCACCGGCTGCTGGGCGAGCAGCGCAGCGCCGCCGAAACCTCGCGCGAGTTGGCGCGCCTGCGCTGCGATGTGCCGTTGCCGGAAGGCAGCGCCATCTGGCAGCCACTGTTCGGCAACGCGGTCGAAAATGCACTGCGCGCGACAGGCCTCGGTGCCGGTGTTACTCAGCGCCTGCAATCAGCCTTGGAAAATTTGCCAAATTCTTGACCCCGCTTCCCGCATACTCGAAGCAAATAACAAGAACACGAGCATCGTGCCCAGGGACACTTCAATCGAGCACGCGCACCCGCCCGACGAGGCAGCGCTCTCACCGCACCTGCGCCAGCACCGGCGGGGTTACCGCTGGCTGCGGTTTGAGCGCGCGCTGGAAGAAGACTTCCGCAACTGGTACTGGCAGCTCAACGCCCAGCGCGCACGCTTCAGCCTGCTGGCCGGCGCGCTCATGTTCGGGCTATTTGCACTGCGTGATGCCATGTTCGCCCCAGCCGAGGTCGCCGATTGGACGGTGCGCATCCGCCTCTACGTGATCGTCACATCAATTATTGGCGCGTATTTGGTTGTCCGCTTCGTGGATTCGCAGCGGTTACGCGAGGCGGCCTTGCTGGGCGCGAGCATCGCCAGCCTGGCGGGCATGGGTATCGCTAACGTCGGGGCCCTGCTATTGGGCGGCGCACTGCCCTACGAGGGCATGATTCTCATCATTTTCTTCTTGTACTTCCTGCTTGGCATGCGCACGTGGCGCACATTTTGGGTGTGTTTGCTGGTGTGCGTGTTTGTGCAAGTCAGTTGGCGGCTGACAGAACTAGGCCCGAATGACATTCAGTTTCGCGGCTACTATTTGTTTTCCGCAGTGGCCATTGGCGGCATCGGTTCCTACGCGCTGGAGTATCAGGCCCGTGGGCATTTTCTGACGCTGCGCATTGCTCAATTTCGTGGCAATACCGATGTCCTGACCGGCCGGCCTAGCCGCCGCGCGATCCTGGAGCACTTGTCGCGTGCCTTGCGCTTGGCGGCGCGCGAGCAGACCCCTGTGGGCTTGTTCTTGATCGATGTCGATTACTTCAAAAAGTACAACGACACCTACAACCACATTGAGGGCGACCGCTGCCTGCGTGCGGTGGCTGGCGCTTGCGCCGGCGTGTTGCGCCGCCCGTTGGATGCTGTCGGGCGGTTTGGCGGCGAGGAATTTCTAGCCGTCGCACCCGGCGCCACGCCCGCACATGTCGCAGCGCTGGGCCAGCGCCTGTGCGCGGCGGTGAGCGACTTGGACATTGCTCACGAACACGGCGTCAACGGCAAGGTGTCCATCAGCGTTGGCGGCTACAGCGTGCCGGCAGCGCAGGCTGGAGAATCAACCACCACCCTGCTGCGCCGCGCCGACGAGGCGCTGTACGCTGCCAAGCACGCGGGGCGCAACCAATTTCGCGATGCAGGGGCAACGCAGGACGCCCGGTAGGTGCCACAAGTTCACCCTCCCGCCCCGACACACAACACCCTGCAAATACCGCTAACAAAACAATCGTTTACAAGCCTTTTCAAGGTCGCAAATATTACGAGTTTTCGATTGCCCGGCGCCGTGTTAGGCTCGATTTCGTTGGGGAAAATCGTTTATCCAATCCTGGATGACATTGCGCCCCACACGGATAACGCCCAGAGGTGGGGAGATGAATACCGACAAGAATGTCGAGTTGTTCGCCGGGGATGACGACACCGTGACAAGCACGCAGCCGTGGCCGGTGCTAGTTGTCGATGACGAAGCAGATGTCTTCACTGTTACACAAATGGCGATTGGTGATCTGATCTACGAAGGTCGCCCGGTCGCGCTCACACAGGCATCCAACACTGCCGAGGCCAAACAGGCGCTGGCAAAACAACAGTTCGCGGTGGCGCTGTTCGACGTGGTGATGGACACCGACGACGCTGGCCTGCAACTGGTCAAACACTTGCGCGACACGCTGAGTGAACCGCAAACACGGATCATCATCCGCACCGGCCAGCCCGGCACGGCGCCCGAATGGCGCACCGTGGCCGACTACGACATCAACGGCTACGAAGACAAGGCTACGGCCACTGCCCAACGCCTGCGCACCGCCGTGCTCACGGCCTTGCGCGGGTTTGACCAACTGCAACGGCTGGAGCAATCCCGCGCCGAGATCGCGCGTCAAAATAACGGGCTGCGCTCACTGGTTGAAACACTACATGCGCTAACGACAGAACCAGCCGACGCCAACCGCGCTGAGATCGTGATGCACAAACTACGCGAGCTGGTTGATTCTCCGACGGAATACGGCGCGGTATTGGTTGAGCGCCGCACGGTGAATGCAGGCGCCGACTCCCTCGACCTCGTCACCGCGACCGACGGCACCCTGCAAAAAGCCGCTGAGCTTGGCATTGATGCGCTGGACGCTGCTGTTGGAGCAAAGATTGCACACAGCATGCAGACGCGAAGCAGCGATTTCGCACACGACTCGACTTGTGTATTTGCGCCCTCGGTGCGCAACGAGCCCAGTGTGTTCTATGTTGCTCACCCTGCAGGCACAAGGGCCAACGCCGAATTACTAAAATTGTTCTGCCAAAGCGCAGCCGATGTAACCGAGGCGGCAGACCTGAATCAGCGCGTGCTGTCGGCGCAGTCGGAGATGGTGCTGATCCTCAGCGAGGCGGTGGAGGCGCGGTCACTCGAAACCGGCAACCACGTGCGGCGCGTGGGCGCCTACAGCCGTGTGCTGGCCAAGACGCTGGGCCTGCCCAACGAAGTGGGCGAAATGCTGGAAGTTGCCACACCACTGCACGACATTGGCAAGGTGTCGATCCCCGATGAGGTGCTCAAAAAGCCGGGCGGGCTGTCGCACGACGAATGGGTGGTGATGAAAACCCACGCCGAAATCGGCCATGCACTGCTGCACGAGCACGAACACCCGGTGATGCGCGCTGCAGCCATCGTCGCTGCAGAACACCACGAAAAATGGGATGGCACTGGCTACCCGAACAAGCTGTCAGGCGATCAGATCCATATTTATGGGCGCATCACCGCCGTGGCGGACGTGTTCGATGCCATCTCCAGCGACCGGGTTTACAAAAAAGCCTGGCCGCTAGACAAGTGCAAGGAGCACATCGTGTCGCTTAGCGGCAAACAGTTCGACCCCGCGGTGGTGAAGGCTTTTGAAGCCTGTTACGACGATCTGCTGCAAATCCGGCAGGAGTTGGCGGACTGAACCCAGCCCGCTGACCCGCCCTATTTCGCTGCAAGCTGGGCGTCCAGCACGTCCTCGTAATTCTGAATGCGCTCCACGTAGCGCACCGGCTCATGGCCGCGGGCATAGCCGTATTTAAGCTTGGGATACACCGACTTGTCCGATAGCAGTGGCAGCACTTGGCGCACGTCTTCCCAGACATACGGGCTCAGCCCACGCTCGCGTGCCAGTTTTTGTGCATCGTGCAGGTGTGCACGGCCGACGTTATAGGCGGCGAGTGCCAGATACGTCAGGTCGGGCTCGGTCACGGCATCGTCAAAGCGGGTTTTCATCTTCGCCAGATACTTGGCGCCGCCCTCAATGCTTTGCTCGGGGTCAAGGCGGTCTTCAACGCCTAGCGACTCGGCGGTGTTACGCGTCAGCATCATGATCCCGCGCACGCCGGTCGGGCTTTTGGCGTCGGCCTCCCAGTGTGATTCCTGATAGCCCTGCGCCGCCAACAACACGTGATCGACGCTGTGATCTTCACCGGCGCCCTCAAACAGGCTGTCGTACTTGGGGTATCGCGCATCTATGCGGCGAACGAAGGCGCGCATGTCAACGTAGTCGAACTGGGCGTACGGCGCGTAATAGCGCTCGTCGATCGCGGCCAGGTGCGACTTCGCCGCTTTGCTGCTAGCCCACGCACTGAGCGACTGCTGCAAAGCCGTTGCGCCCTTGGGCAACATCCAGGCTAGGGTTTTGTCGGTGGCGATACTGAAATCGCTAATCAACTCGGGGAAATAGCGGCGATTGATTGCCCAGATGTTGGAGTCGGCCACGGTGCAGTCGAGCTTGCCTTCCCAAACCTTGCGCAGCAGAGATTCGGTACTGGTGTCCTTGGTTGCGAACTTGATCGCCGGGTTGTCGGCCTGCAAGGCGCTGAGCGTTTCGGCATAGCTGCTGTTGTCAGCGACCGTCAGCGACACATCGGCCAAGTCGTCAATCGACTTCGCGCGCTTGCCCTCGCGGTTGCACACCACGCGCTCGTCGATCGTGCGGTAGCTCGGCCCAAACGCGAAGCGTTGGGCGCGTGCTGGCGTGGCGGTTAGGCCTGCTGCAGCCAAATCGGCTTTGCCATGCTCGACGGCCTTGAGCACTTTGGCAATGCTGTCGTGCTCGACCAACTCGAGTTCTACGCCCAAATGCTCAGCGTAGGCCAGCGCCAAGTCGTACTCGGGCCCGGCGGCCTGCTCGCGGCGGTCGATATACCAGGTGGTCGGTGCGTTGCGAGTAGCAACACGCAGCGTGCCACCGGCTTGGATGGCTGCAATATCGCGGCTGTCGGCTGCCGCGGTGGCTTGCTCGGCAACGTCGCCTGTGCCCCCACAGGCGCTCAAACCGGCAAATGACAACGCCGTAAAACTACAGGCAATGCGGCGGAAATATGGTGCAGGTGCGGTAGGCACTCTTCACCCCCAGATTGTGAATGCCTGATTTACCATAGCAAAGCCGGCCAGCCGCTGCAGGCACGCCCGCCTGCAAGTTTCTGTTTTTAATTAACTTTTCTTAATCTTTGCGTGAAAGCGCCTCGAAATCTTCTGCAAATTCAGTGATGTGCTCCACCAAATGGGCGCGCTGGCGCTCGCTGAGGCTGGCGTCAATGTCCAGGATCATGTCGATCCACAGGCGGGTGTTGTAGGCGTTGCTGGACAGCAATTCCGGCGGCAAGTCATCCTCGTTGTTTTCGAATAAGGGTTGTAGCCGCTCGGCAAAGTTGGGCTCGGCACGCGTGGCCAACACGGCAGCAAACGCGTCGCGCCAACGCACCTGCTCGGCGGCCCACGCCTCGGCGTTGAGTTGGCGCGCATCGGCCCATTGGGCGACGCGTTGTCGCTGGCTGTAACTCAAGCTGCCCAGGCGCTTATCCAGCGACTTGCGCATGCGCTTGGCAGAGGCCTCACGCCGCTCGGAGGCATCAGGTTCAACGTACTTCTCACGGTACTCCGCGTTTTCTTCGTCAACCTGCTGCAGAATCTCGGCGATTTGGGCGTCGTCGAAGGTGGCGATTACCGCCGCAACGTCCGGCATGCCCCGCTGCGCCAAGCGCGCAGCCCACGCCTCGCCCGTGTCAAGAAAGCTGCGCAAGTCGTCCTCGATAAATCCGCGGCGCGCGGCGGCCGCCAGCTTGCGCAGGTCGGTGGCGTATTGCGGTAGTTCTTCGGTGCGATGCCAGGCCCAGAGCCTGTCAAAGCGGGTATCGACATCCTGTTTTTGCTCGCTGTTAAGCGATACGTATTTTCCGATCTCGCGCTTGGCCAGCCAGTCGAGGTTGTTGTAGGCAAAGCGAGTGGCAAAGCTGCAGCCGCCCAGCAAAGCGCCAACCAATAGCAGGCTTACGCCGCGGACAAATAGTTTTTGAAGCATGCAGTCGCCTCGCGGTGCAGGATGCTGTGACGCCGCGCCAAGCGTGGCACATCGCGGTCGTAGCCACCGCCAATGACACAGGCAACAGGCAAGTCGCGTTGCAGGCAGGTGCTGATCACCAGCCGGTCACGTTGGGCCATGCCGGTGTCGGAGAGTTCAAAATGGCCGAGGCGGTCGTCGGCATGCACGTCGGCGCCGGCGTCGTAGAGCACGAGGTCAAATGCCTGCTCGGCCAGCACGGTGGTGAGCGCTTGGTGCAAGGCGCACAGATAGTCGACATCGCCCGTGCCACGGGGCAGCGCGACGTCCATATCGCTGATCGCTTTGCGCGCCGGAAAGTTGCTCGCAGCATGCACCGACAGCGTAAATACCCGGTCGTCATGTTCAAAAATGCGTGCCGTGCCGTCGCCTTGGTGAACATCGCAATCGACGATCAGAACCCGCCTGGCAGTGCCAGACTCCACAGCCCATGCGGCGGTTACGGCCAGATCATTCAGCAGGCAATACCCTGAGCCGAAATCTGCATGCGCGTGGTGTGTGCCACCGGCAAGATGGCAGGCCAAGCCATGTTCCAGCGCCAATTCAGCCGTGCGGCGCGTGCCACCAACGGCTGTGCGCGACCGCGTAACCAAAGCCGGCGACCACGGAAAGCCCTGACGGCGGACAGCCGCGGCATCGAGCTCGCCAGCCGTGAAGCGCTGCACGTAGTCGGGGGTATGTGCCAACGCCAGCAGCGCATCATCGGCCGGCTCCGGGCTGTGCAGTTGTTCCGCTCGAGCGACACCATCGCCCAGCAATACATCGCGCAGTAGCGCGAACTTGGTCATCGGGAACGGGTGGCGCTCAGGTAGCAAGACCTGCGAATAGTTCTGGTGATAAACCAGCGGCAAGGCCACGCAGGTCAGCCGATTCTGGATATTTTCAGCAGCTTCTTGATGTCCTTGAGCATGCCGGCCGGCTCCCAACCTGGCGGATAAGTCATCACCCAATTGCCGATAGGGTCGATCACATACACCCGCATGGGCTCGGGCTGCTCAAGGCTAAAAAACGTCGCCAACTGCTGGCTAGTGGCCTCGACAATCTGCAGGTTGGGGTCGGCAGTATCGGCCTTGGGTTGCAGGCCGCTGGCGCTGCCGGGCGGCATGACGGCCATGCGCTGCACACGCACGCGGCGGCGGTCTAGCGACAACCACACCTGCCGCGTCAGATACAACGCTTGCTGGCAGTCGTCGCCGCAATCGGCGGGCAGCCATTGCACCATGGTCCAATCGTCGGCCAGGGCTGCGCGGTCGATGCTGCTGCCATCCTGCGCCTGCAAGCCCAAGGTGCTGGGCAAGGGTTTGGCGGGCTCGTTGAGCTGGCCGTAATTGGTACGGTCCGGTGGCCGGTAATCGGCACCGAAGTACAAGAACATGGCGACGAACATGGGGCCAAAGAACACCGCGATCAGCAGGTAGAACTGCCGCCGGTTGCGTTCGGCAACGGCCTGCTCCGGCTTAACGTTTGATGGGTGATCGGTCACGACGCTTCCAGGCAATAAAAGTGAGGATCCACAGGCAAACGGTCAGCGCGGCCCATTGCAGCGAATAGCCGAAGTGGCGGCTGGGCGTGAGCCCGGCCAGGCGCCAGTCACGGGCGAAGCCGTGCGGGGCGTCGGCGCCAAGCTGCACAATGCCGTTTGCCAGCGGCGCATCATACAGGCAGGCCAGTTCGCCGTGGCTGGGATAGACCATGCGCGCAGGCCACTGCGGCGCACCGCAATCGGCGTTGGCCACAGCCATGCCGGCGCGTGGCAGCCGTGTCCAGAACCCGTGCAAAGATACCGCGCCATCAGGCGTTTGCCAGGTGGGTAGTTGCTGGCGGTCGGGTGACGCCGGTACCCAACCACGATTGATCATGACGACGCTGCCCGAGGCCAGGCGCAGCGGCGTCCAGACATGCACACCAACGCGGCCATCGCGCACCTGATTGTCGAGCAAGATTTGCCGCGCGCTGTCGAATTCGCCTGTGAGCTGTACGCGCTGACCGTAGGCTATCGCCGCACTAATGACTGAAGGCGCGGTGGCCTGTGCGTCGGCACGTTGCTCAGCCAGCGCCTGCTTTTGCAAGCCGCGTTGGGTTTGCCAGACAGCAGCGGCCAGCATGATGGCGGTGAGCGTGAGCACCAGTACGGCCAGCAACGCTTTCTTCAACACAGACATGTCAAACTGCACGCATGACGTGGATTATTTTGCTGTTCCTGCTCGGCATTGTCGTGTCACTGGGGTTTGGGCTGTATTACCTGCTCACCGAGGGTGGCACGAAATCACGCCGCTTGTTCAAGGCATTGACCTGGCGCGTCGGCTTGCAGGTGGCGTTGATCCTGTTCCTGGTGCTGGCGTTCGCAATGGGCTGGATTCAGCCGCACGGTGGGCCACTCGATGGCCCGGTGAACGAGCCTGACACACAACAGCCTGCGCAGAGCGAAACACCGTAAATGTCTGAAAATTCGGCCAACCAGCGCCCAGGGCAATTGCTCGCGCGTCTGAACAAACCGACGACCGGCCCCATTATCGTCGATTTTGACGAGACACTGTGGCTACGCAACAGCACTGAGGAATATCTGGCGGCCATGCGACCTGCGTGGTTGGCCGGCCTGTTGTTGTATTTGATCGAGACAGGCGTGCGCGTGTGCTGCAAGGTTTTTGGGCGACTACCCGGAACGCGTAGCGCGACATGGGTAACAGCCCTGCACAATCCCGGCGTGGTTGACGGCTTGCGCGTAAACATCGCTACGGCATGCCTGCCGTGGCACAAGCGCTTTTGGAGTCACAACGCCCCTGCGCTCGGCGAACACTGGGTCAACCGGCCGCTGCTTGATGCCCTGACACACCAGCATGCCTCTGGTGTGCCTGTGGTTGTCAACAGCATGGGCTTTGAGCGGGTTGTTGCGCCCTTGTTGCGTGGCGTCTTAGGCGAGATCGATTGGCCCTTGATCGCCAGTCGCGGGCTTACAGACCGCATGCGTAGCAAGTGCGAACGCCTGCACGCAGCACCTGAGTTCAAGGGTCATCAGTTGGAGCAGTCTATGGTCATCACTGACTCCGAACGCGATCAGGATTTGCTGGACGCTTGCGCCGAACCGTGGCTGCTGTACTGGCCAGAGGCTAGCTACCAGCGGGCGCACAGCGGCACACACTCACCCCTGTATTACACCCACAACATCAAGCACCCCGGCAAACAGTTCTTACGCAATGCGGTTTTGCAGGACGATTTCGCGTTCTGGTTGCTGGCTCTGCCCTGGACCGGCCTGTGGCCGCTGCAAGCGATGGCTGCCGGATTGTTGCTGCTGTCGTTCTGGAGTGTTTACGAGAACGGCTACCGCGAAAATGACGTGCTGGGCGAAGCCCGCGAGGATCAGCCGGTGCTGTCCGATGCCTACACAGCGACTCCGCACCGACACGATACACGAGCCGCATGGCTATGGGCTTTGCTGTTTGCCGGCGCGGGTGTGGCGCTACTGGACTTTGCGGGAAGCCCCATGCCCGAGGTGCTAACGGACCAGGCAGCACAGGTCGGCGTGTTCCCAGTACTCCTGGCCGCATGGACAAGCTTGTTGCTGGCAACACGAGTCGTGTTCTGGGCATTCAACCGGCTGGGCAAGCGCCAACGCACGATCCTTTTTCCGCTACTGCAAATGGCGCGGAATTTTGCGCTGGCGGTGGTTGCCGCACTAAGCGTACCAGGGCTGCTACTGCTCACCGCACATACGGTGGCGCGCTGTTTGCCCTACTTCATTTATCGCATGGCCCGAACGCAGCGCTGGCCAAAAATACCCGTAGCAACGCTGCGACTGGCACTACTTTTGGTGGCCTTGCCAATCTGGGCACTTCAGGTCAGCCCAGATGACCTGCCCATCGGCCCGGTGGCGGCGATCCTTGTCTGGTGCCTGATCCGCGCCCGAAATGACATCAAGGACCTGCGGGTGCTGTTTCAGCGCAAGGGCTGATTGCCGCTCGCTTCGCCGTGGGCTGAATCAGCCTCGTTTTGACCGCGGGACCTGCCCGCCTAAAGCCAGAGGCTAGCCGCCGTTCGGCCGTAACAGCCCCATGACATGACTGAATCGCTACGCGAACATGTCTTCGCGGGTCTATTCACCGGCAAGAATGGCTTTGCGCAGCAAAGCCCGGTTTTTGCGTACGTCGTTTAGACGACGTACACAAAAATGAACAAGCCGATCCACACCACATCAACAAAGTGCCAGTACCAACCGACGGCCTCGAAGGCGAAGTGACGGTCTGTGGTGAAATGGCCGAAGGCGATGCGCACGGTGACGACCGTGAGCATGATCACGCCCAGCGTCACGTGCATGCCGTGGAAGCCAGTCAGCATAAAGAAGGTGCTGCCGTAAATGCCGCTGCCCAGGGTCAGGTTCAGGTGGCTGTAGGCCTCGACGTATTCTTCCGCTTGGTAGAACAAGAAGATGGCGCCCAAAGCAATGGTAGCGACCATAAACGCCAGCGTACGGCCGCGCTTGTCTTCCTTGAGCGCATGGTGCGCAGCTTCAAAGGTCACGCCAGAGGCGACCAGCAAGCAGGTGTTGAGGAAGGGAATACCCCACGCGGGGATAGTCTCGAAGGCTCCGCCCAGTGCAGCCGGGCCGTTCGACGGCCAAGTGAATTCGAAGCCGCTCCAGAGCACTTCGTTGGTGGCCGGCAAGTCACCGCCGAGCCAAGGCAGGCTGTACATGCGGGCGTAGAACAGCGCACCGAAGAAGGCGGCGAAAAACATCACCTCGGAGAAGATGAACCAGCCCATGGCCCAGCGGTAGGTGCGATCCACCTGCGCGCCATACAGCCCACCCTCGGACTCGGCGATGACACCGCGGAACCAGACCACCACCATGGTAATGACGCCAATCACGCCAACAATCGATGGAATCGTGCCGAAACCGGTGCCGTTCAGGTAGCCGACGATACCGTGCACCAGCACAAACAGTGCGGCAGTCAGCGCAAAGGGCCACCAGCTTGGTGCTGGAACAAAATACTGGTCTTCGATAGCGGCGTGCGTAGCCATGGTCAGTTCCCCAAAGCGGTGCCGGCACCTGCCAGCATCAGGTTGTCGGCAGGCGCTTGTGCGCTGTCGCCGACTTCAAAAAAAGTATAGGACAAGGTGACGGTATCCACATGCGCTGGCAGCTCGGGGTCGAGCATGAACCGCATTGGCATCACTTTGGTTTCGCCGGCCTGCATGGGCTGGCGGTTAAAGCAAAAGCACTCGGTCTTGCGCAGGTATTTGGCTGCATCCCACGGCGCAACGCTAGGCCGGGCTTGGCCCACCATGTCACGGCCGGCCGAGTTTTCAGCGGTGAACTCGACGGTGTAAAGCTTGCCGGGATGCACAGTGATGGAATCCTGCGTAGCTGCAAACTCCCACGGCATGCCGCGGTTAACGCTGGTGAGGAATTCCACCCGCACAGTGCGGTCGGTCACCGGCGCCTCATCAACACTGGCGACCAGGCTCAAGCCTTCGGATCGGCCGTTGAAACCGGTAATCTCGCAAACGATCTCGTACAAGGGCACCAGCGCGAAGCCGAAGCCGAACATCGCCAGCGTAGTGATCACCAGCTTGGCGATCAGGCCAGCGCTGATGCGCTCGTCGGCGGCGTTGTCGTCCTTGGTGTCGCTCATTGCGCTGCCATGTAGGCAATGAAACCCACGTAGAACCCCACGGCCACGCCGGCCATGATGATCGCGCTCACCACGACACGGCGTTTTTGGGCCTTGGCGTCATGCTCACCCATAGCTTCAGGCGTGTGCAGGCTCGTCGTGCACAGCCGTCACTTCGGCATCGCTGACGACAGGTGGCGTCTCGAAGGTGTGATACGGCGCCGGCGATGGCACCGTCCACTCCAGGCCATGCGCGCCTTCCCACACCCGTGCGGTGGCAGCCTCACCCTTGCGGCGGCAAGCCTGGATCACGATCCACAAGAAGATGAACTGCGAGAAGCCAAAGCCGAACGCGCCCACCGAGGCAATCATGTTGAAGTCGGCAAACTGCACGGCGTAGTCGGGGATACGGCGCGGCATGCCGGCCAGGCCCGAGAAGTGCATGGGGAAGAAGGTGACGTTGACGAAAATCGTCGTCAACCAGAAGTGCCACTTGCCGGCGGTCTCGTTGTACATCACGCCCGACCACTTGGGCAGCCAGTAATACACGCCGCCCATGATGGCGAAGATGGCACCCGGCACCAGCACGTAGTGGAAATGCGCCACCACGAAGTAGGTGTCGTGGTACTGGAAGTCCACTGGGGCGATAGCCAGCATCAGGCCGGAGAAGCCACCGATGGTGAACAGGAACACGAAGGCGATGGCGAACAGCATGGGCGTTTCAAAGGTCATCGACCCGCGCCACATGGTGGCCACCCAGTTGAACACCTTCACCCCGGTGGGCACCGCAATCAGCATGGTGCTGAACATGAAGAACAGCTCGGCGGCAATCGGCATGCCGGCGGTAAACATGTGGTGGGCCCAAACGATGAAGCTGAGGAAGGCAATCGACGCCGTGGCATAGACCATCGAGTCGTAGCCGAACAATTGCTTGCGGGCAAAGGTGGGGATGATGGTGCTGACGATGCCGAAGGCCGGCAGAATCAGGATATACACCTCGGGGTGACCGAAGAACCAGAAGATGTGCTGGAACATCACCGGATCGCCGCCGCCGGCCGCGCTAAAGAAGCTGGTGGCGAAGTATTTGTCGGTCAGCAGCATGGTCACGGCGCCGGCCAGCACAGGCATGACCGCAATCAGCAAATAGGCCGTGATCAGCCACGTCCACACAAACAGCGGCATTTTCAGCAGTGTCATGCCGGGCGCACGCATGTTCAGGATGGTCACCACCACATTGATGGCGCCAGTGATCGAACTGATACCCATCAGGTGAATGGCGAAGATCAGCATCGGGAAGGCATTGGATGTTTGCAGCGATAGCGGCGGGTACATCGTCCAGCCCGCAGCCGGCGCACCACCCGGCACAAACAGCGTGCTGATGAGGATGGTGAAGGCAAACGGCAGAATCCAGAAGCCCCAGTTATTGACGCGCGGCAGTGCCAGATCGGAGCAGCCGATCATCATCGGGATCATCCAGTTGGCCAAACCCACAAAGCCGGGCATGACCGCACCGAAGATCATGATCAGCGCATGCATCGCCGTCATCTGGTTGAAGAACTCGGGGTCAACAAACTGCATGCCGGGCTGGAACAGTTCGGCGCGGATCACCAGCGCCATGGCACCGCCCACGAAGAACATGAGGAAGCTGAACCACAGGTACAGCGTGCCCAGGTCTTTGTGGTTGGTGGTGGAGATCCACCGCATGGCCCACTTGCCGAAGCCGTCGCTTAGCGTGGCCGGGCCGTGATGATGGTCGTCGTGATGATCTGCTGCGTGACTCATGTCTGGTTCCTCTGTCGGGGCTTAGCGCTGGGCTTTGACGGCGGCGGGCTGAACCACGCCGGAGTCGTTGCCCCAGGAATTACGGGTGTAGGTGACTACCGACGCAATCTGCTGGTCGGTGAGGTAGGCAAATGGCGGCATCGCGGCTTTGCCCTTGAGCACCTGCTTGATTTGGGTTGCCGGGTCGCCGGTCACAATCGGCGAGCCAATCAGCGCCGGGAAGTTGGCCATTTCCATGCCCTTGCCGCTGGGCTGATGGCAGGCGGCGCAGTTTTGCGCATAGACCTTCTCACCGTCGGCCATCAATGTGGCTTTGCTGATGTCGCCCGAGGCAGTGTCGGCCGCAGCCGGCTTGGACGATGCGTCGGCTTGCGCCACTTCAGTTTCGCCAGACGTCTCGGCCGACGCTTCGCTATCGTCGCTATCGACAGCACTTTCCTTATCGGTATAGAGCGCGCCGGGGCCGGTGGTCGGCGCTGTCGCGGCGGGCGTGCCGGCATCAACAACGGCGTCGGTCATGCTCTCACTGCCATAAGAGGCCACCCATTGCTCGTACTCGTCTTTGGGCAGCGCCTCGACAACAATCGGCATGAAGCCGTGGTCGCGGCCGCACAATTCGGCACATTGGCCGCGGTAAACACCCGGCTCGTCAATCTTCGTCCAGATTTCGCGCACGAAACCCGGCACGGCGTCTTTTTTCAGCGCCAGGTCAGGCACCCACCAGGCGTGCAACACATCGTTGGCGGTGAGCAGGAAGCGAATCTTGGTGTCAACCGGCAGCACCAGGCGGTTATCAACTTCCAACAAATAATTATCGACCGTGGCTGGGTCGATGCCAGAATCCAGTTGACGCGCTGCGTCAGAGCTTGGCGCCAGGCGCGAATAGAAGTGCACATCGGAGTCGAGGTACTCGTACTCCCAAAGCCACTGGTAGCCAGTGATCTTGACCGTCATCTCCGAGCCCGACACGTCTTCCATGCGCATCAGCGTGCCGGCGGCCGGGATGGCCATGGCAATAAGAATCACAAACGGGATGACCGTCCAGATGATCTCGACGGTGGTCGATTCGTGGAAGTCAGCCGGCTTGGCACCCTTGGACTTACGGTGCGCGAACACCGAGTAAAACATCACGCCGAATACGCCAACGCCGATGACTACGCAGATCCAGAAGATCAGCATGTGCAGGTCATAGACCTCGCGGCTGGTTTCGGTGACACCCACGGGCATGTTCCATTTGGACGCCAACGCCATCGGCGCTGCCAACATGCCTACAAGGCCCATCATCAATCGACTCATGCTTTTCTCCACGCCTGCGCGCTCATTGCGCAAGCACCTTGGTTAATCGCTGTGCCAAACCCAGCCTTTGCTGTTCGGACAGGCAAGCGCCCAATTCAATAAACCGTCCACTGGCGCCCAGCCGCAAGCGGCCTGCGCCTCCCGTCGTGCGCCCCGGCTCGACCTCTAGCCGTGCCCAGGCGCGATGGAATTCATGCCGGACACGCCGTTCCGGCTGGTCAACCCGGCCTGTTTCGACACAAACCCGGTCTTGCGTCACCGTGACAACCTCGCGCGCAGCGTTGTTGCGCAGGCTCACGTAAAGCCCCGCGCCCAGCGCGGCAAGTTCCAACCCCGCAAAAGGCAGGATGACCCAAAAACCCAACACGGCAAACGCCATGCCAATGCCCAGCGAAATGGCGCTAATGCCCAGCATGAACCAGACAGCTTGGCGCCAACTCAGCGACGCATTAGGCGCGATCACGATGCAGGCTAGCGGCTGTGCTGCGCCGGCGGACGTCGTTTTGGCGTCCGCGTCGTCAGTGTCCAACTGTGCTGCGCTCATCACCGGCCCTCACACACGCGGCCTTGCCTCAGTCGCAGCAGGTGCAGCGCCTGTCGCAAGTGCTTTGTCGGGACGCAGTATTGTATGGGAGCGCCTTGCGACGCGCAAAATCATTTGCTCGCATGCACTGGCAGCGCTGCCTCCAACGCGGCTACCTGCATGCACGCGCCACCAGGCGCCAGCACACCCAAACACGGCGTTTGCAGACGTTGTTGCAGCAACGCCAGGTTGTCGTCCAGCCGCGGCATGGCCGGCGGCATCACATTGGCCACCCAACCCAGCAAATGCGCGTCGCGGGCGATCACCTCGGCGCTGAGTTGGGCATGGTTCAAGCAACCGAGGCGCATGCCCACAACCAAAACAACGGGCCAATTGAATGCCGCAACCCAATCTCGCCATTGCGCGCCATCAGCAGCGCCAACGCCGACGTGCCAACCGCCCGCGCCCTCGACCAATACGCGGTCGGCCGCGCTAGCCAATTGCGCGTGTGCGGCGGCCACTCGTTGCCGATCAACCGCCACGCTAGCGTCGCGCGCGGCCAACTCGGGGGCAATGGCAGGCTCAAAACAGTACGGATTGACCGTGTCGTAATCGGCGCGAATAGCGCTGGCAGCCTGCAGCGCCAGCGCATCATCGTTGTGCCAGCCATCGGCAGTTTTTACTGCGCCGGAGGCCACGGGCTTCATGCCCACGGCGGTTTTGCCTGCATCGGCATAACCGCGGAGCAGCGCGCAGGTCACCTGGGTTTTGCCGCACTCGGTGTCAGTGCCGGTTACAAAGATTGATTGGCCCATCGTTCAGGCGGCGTGTGCAGTCTGTTCGTGGACCCGAGACAGGGCGGCTAGAAGCTGCTCGACCTGCTCGCGTGTGTGAGCCGCCGACAAGGTAATACGCAATCGCGCCGACCCCTCCGGCACCGTCGGCGGGCGGATGGCCGTTACCAAACAGCCATCGGCCTCCAGCGCTGCCGAAGCCGCCAATGCCGCGGCGTCGCTACCGAGAATCATGGGCTGAATCGCAGTTTCCGACGCCTGCACCGGCAAACCACGCCGCGCTGCGCCAGCGCGGAACTGCGCAATGCGCGCCTGCAAAGCCTCGCGCCGCCAATGGTCGCGCCGCACATGCGCCAGGCCAGTGCTGGCCAGCACGGCCTGCAACGGCGATAGGGCGGTGGAGAACACTTGGCTACGCGCCCGGTTGATCAGGTAGTCGATCAAAACGCCGCTGCCGGCCACAAAGGCGCCGTTGCAGCCCACTGCCTTGCCCAGCGTACCGAGCACGACCGGCGCAGCGTCTTGATCCAGACTTGCGGCAACGCCGCGGCCATCGGTGCCAACCACGCCGAAACCGTGCGCATCGTCCAGCATCAACCACGCCTGTTTGGTTTCGGCTAGCGCAGCCAAGCCGGCAAGGTCGGCACAGTCACCGTCCATGGAAAAAATATGGTCGCTCACCAGCAACGCCTGGCCCGCGTGCTGGGCGCTGAGCGCCTGCTCCATCGCTGCCAAATCACGGTGCGGAGCGATGGCCTTTTGCGCACCAGACAGCCGCACGCCGTCAATCAGCGAGGCGTGATTGAGCGCATCGCATACCGCCAGGTCGTCGCGGCCAATCAAGGCCGGAATAATCCCGAGGTTTGCTGCAAAACCGCTGCTGAATACCAAGGCGCGGTCGCGGCCCAGATAGTCGGCAATCGCGGCTTCCAGCTTGGCCAGTTCGGGCGAATAGCCCGTGACCAGCGACGATGCGCCCGACCCCTGCGCGGCCGCGGCAAGCTCAGGCTGCGCGCTGGCCAGCCCAAGATAGTCGTTGGAACAAAAATTCAGCAGCCGGCGGCCGTCCGCCACAACAGTTGCGCCGGCATGCTGCAGCGCCCGGCGTTTGCGCAGCCGGTCTTGCGCGGCTAGTTCGTCCAGCCGCCCTGCCAGGGCGCTTTCTAAGCTGCGCACGCGCGCTTTTCCGCGGCCTCCGCAGGCTCGGCATTCAAGCCAAGGCGCGCAAACAGGGCCTGGTCTTTCTTGCTCGCCGGATTGTCGGTGGTTAGCAGCGTGTCGCCATAAAAGATGCTGTTGGCCCCGGCCATGAAACACAGCGCCTGCAGCTCATCGCTCATGGTTTCGCGCCCGGCAGACAGCCGCACATGCGCCTGCGGCATCAGGATGCGCGCCACCGCAATGGTGCGGACGAAGTCCATCGGGTCGATGGGCTCGACACCGTCCAGCGG